>CAZKUR010000073.1:0-19653 GCA_964556005.1 uncultured Ignavibacteriaceae bacterium
GTATTTTACGAATAGTTTTAAGTCGATTAAAGAAACGTTCGGTTCTAATTTTACGTTTTGATTATCTTCAAATTTTCCGGTTGTTATAATAAAAATCTTCCCGGCATTCGGTTTGGTTTTAGTTTTGTAAATAAATTCATTTATTCTATCTTTTGAAGCAATCTCTTCTTTTATGAAGAGCGTTGTTTCATTAACGGGTTTGTTTCCCGTCTGATAGGAACCGTACATTATAAATTCTTTATTCGATTTGCTTTTGTGTAAAACTAAATCTTTATACCCTAATGCCGAGAGTAATGATTTCATTTTAGTTTTCAATTCATCAATGCTTAGAGAGGAAATTGCGTTCAATTTTTCATTAAATAATTTTTGCTGCGTATCCCATTCAATGGATTTTACACCGAGAACATCCAGCCATTCTTCTATAGTTACAAGATTCGAAAAAACCAGCGGTGAAATAAACTCAAATATATTTTTATCCAATAAGCCCCTATCAAATAACAGCCTCTGCAAATTTTCTTCAACGGTGTTTTTTGTTCTGTAGTTGTAAAAATTTATTTCTCCTTCCCATATCTTTTTCCCGTTATTTCTTATAATTTCTTCTGTTTGCCAGCTAGTCGCCGGGTTCCACCATTGGTCGAAATGAATAACATATTTTACGTCGGGAAGTTCATATTTTAATTTAGCCCCTTTCATCCCTACGACTAATGCAGTTATGGTCTTATCGAGTTTGAAACTTGTTAATATAGTTTGCATTTCTTTTGTGGAAAGGCCTGGTTCGAATGCGAGACATTTTATTCCGGCATTCAATAAAACATCGCAAATATTTTTTGTTCCGAATTTTTCATATTGAGAGAAGACAATAACCTTTTCGCCGCTCTGTGAGATTGCACTTAAATGCTTCAGCAGCAAATCCGATTTCGGACTTGTTTCTTTTTGTCCCGAAAAATTGCTCACCTGACTCAGCTTATGAAGAATTGTGAAAATATTTGCCTGGAACCGTAAAGGATTTCCCGCTTCCAAAAAGAAGTACATTTGTTCTTGTGCTGCTTTCAAAGAGTCTTGATATTCGACTTTTTGATTTTCGTCCATCTCCAGCCAGTAATCCTGAATTATAACTTTTGAAACCTGCTGTGCAATTTCGGATTTCGTCCTTCTTAAATAATTTTGAACATGAATATTTTGTCCCGTTTTTTCGTGGATATCCTGTAAAAGCTTTTTTGATGCCGTGTTATTCAACATCCATAAATATTTCAAGTTTAGTGAATTAAATAATTTTTTGGTTTTAATATTCTTTTCTAATTGAATAACCTCGTCAAGTATCAAGCAATCTATCTTGGATAAGGTGTTTTTGTCAACAATATTTTCTTCAATATCGTACAACATTTTATTATACGAAGCAATTGTTATATGGGCATGTTTTTTCCAGCCCGCGGATCTTTCCCGGCGATCACCAATTAGAATGTTATAAGTTAGTTGGAAGGTAAATTTGCAGATGTGGCCTATCCATCCTTGTATATGATCCGAGTAAATTGAGTCATCCCAATTACCTATTTCTTCATCGGGACAAATAATCAGTACCGAATTTATTTTATCTTCGGCAAATAATTTATTAACGGCTATAATCGTTTGAAAAGTTTTTCCGAGGCCGAGATCATCTGCAATCAATGCTGTGTCCCGGCTTAACAAAAATTCCACACCTTCATTTTGATAATCAAAAAGCAATCTTTGTAAATTCTCAGTATAATTAATTAATCTTTTATTTAACGGAGTTAATATTGATCTGAGCAGATGGCTGATTTCGCTGTTCCGGCTGTTATTGTAATCCTCATCGTTAAATGTTAGTTTGAAATGAACTCCTTTTGATTTTACAAAATCGGCAAGGTTTTTTTGTGCAACATAAATTTTGGAAATTTGGCTGAACCTCCCGTTCTCCACCTGTATTTCCGGGAAGTTCATCTTCTTTAATGAATAAACAGGCATTCCGTTTTTATTAAAGATTAAGGATTTAATTTTATATATTTTCGGATAAGTATTTATCCTATCTATATTGATCGAATAAATTTTTCTTTTTTCGGAATCGTTAAAAAAATGTTTCGGATCGAGCAGCTTAAATTGAAGAACTATCGGTTGTAATGAAGCAAGATAATCTTTAGTCCCGGGTATATTAATTTTAGCTTCTTTTTTTAAGATTATGCTTTTAAGAAGGATGCCGTCCCGTTTAGTTTCTTTTTCCTCGTCTTCCCGGCTGAAAATTTTCTTAATATTTTTGGCATCAATTTCTTCATCTCTCTTGCTGAAAATCTTTCTTACATCTTCACTGAACTTGAAGTCAACCTGTGCGGCGCTGCTTCTACTAAATCCAAAAAATACCGCGCCGGTTTTAACTTTATTGAAACAGTAAAATTGTTCTTCTTCAGAAGTTTTTTGAGGACGGGGTTTAAATGCAAATGAAGAGATGTATGGTTTATGGAATGCTTCAATCCAGTGGTCTGATTTTTCCAAAAATAATTGAAATTCCTCCAAATTAATATTCTCGGTCGAGGGCAGCCTTAACCATTTATGCCATTCGAAATATTCCGGGTTATCAAAAGTGGAAATCGAGGAAGCAATAGTTTTTCTTATAGACCGGTACATTAATTTTATTCGCCGGTTTTTTGCAGATGCACTTGCTCACATGCTGTTTTTAATCTTTCAAATGGTTCGATCAAATTTCTTACTTCGGAAATCTGGCTGAGCCGGTCTTGAATTTCTGCAAGTTCACCTTCATACTTTTGGGATGTTTCGAGAAGTGTCTTCGATCCGTTTCCGAAAAATTGCGGCATTGCTTCGCTGAGTTTTCCGCTTCTGGTTCTTCCCTCATCTTCTGTAAAAATTCTTACGACACGAACTCCCTGCTTGTCATTTACTCCTAAAAAAAGCGAGTTTCTAACTAGTATTAAATCAATCTGTTCATTTATAGCGCTTAAAAGAGGAACTGCTGCCAGTTCGACTAAAATATGTTCCAGGAGTACATCGCCGTAAAGTGTTTTTTGGAAATTTGTCGGTTTGATAGGGGCTGTCACTCTAAATTCCATTGGCTTTGTGTCTGCATCGGTAACTAAAATTGCACCCATAATTCCGGAATTGTTCTCAAATGTGTAGACATCAAGAAAAGCCATTTTTTCTATTTTCATTTTCATCTCCGTTAGTTCGCTTCAATTTATTATCTATCTAAAAATGTAACCCATAAAGAACTATGATATGCGCTTTAGAGGCCTGAACGAGATTCACTTAATCTGCAAAATATTATCATAATCGATGCCACAAGGATGTTTTTGTACTTGGTTTGATATGCACGATTATTCGTCGTATTAGTAAGATTATTCAATTAAATATCAGTCAGAATTTAATCCATGCATCGGAATGAGGAAGTATTACTGATATTCAGGTAAAAGTTTATTAGAAATTTTTGTTAAATTAGTTACTATTACACGTAAAATTTACATAATTGTACGATAAATTTTAGAGAGGCTTTTGCCTGTATTCGGGTGAGTTTAAAGCTTATCACTATCCATACTAAAAAGAAAAATATTTTTGTTGTATCTTTGTATTTTTAAATATAGAAATTAAAATTTTAATTATAATAGATGAACTGTCCTGTCTGTAAAACAGCAATGGTAATTTTAGAACTTCAGTCAATAGAGATTGATTACTGCTCTTCCTGTGAAGGAATTTGGCTGGATAGCGGGGAATTGGAACTTCTTCTTGAAGATTCGGTTGAAAGGAATAATTTATTGAAATCTTTTCAAACAGATGATGCAAGCAAGGAACAAAAATTAAAATGTCCCATTTGCCGCAAAAAGATGGATAAGATTCTCGTCGGTAAAGATAAAAGCGTTTTGATTGATAAATGTAAAAATGATCATGGCCTGTGGTTCGACAAAGGAGAACTTGAAGATATCATCAGTATGGGTAGTTTCGATAAAAATAACAAGGTCCTTCAACTCATGAAAGAAATGTTCAGTCATAGATTAAATAAATCTTAACGGAGGAAAAACATGGTAGCATTAATAGTAATTATAGCCCTGATAGTAATTGCTGTGTTGATTATAGTTGGAATGTATAATTCGCTGATCCGGTTAAGGAATCAGGTTAAAAATGCATGGGCTCAAATAGATGTTCAATTGAAAAGGCGGCATGATTTAATTCCCAACCTTATTGAAACAGTGAAGGGATATATGACTCATGAACGTGAGACGCTTCAAAACATAACCAACGCAAGAAGCCACGCAGTGAGCGCACAGTCCGTCGGTGAAAAAGCACAAGCAGAAAGACAGCTTACCTCGGCGTTGGGGCAGTTAAATGTTGTCGTTGAAAATTATCCGGATCTTAAAGCAAACCAAAATTTTCTTGCGTTGCAGGAAGAATTAACTTCAACAGAAAATAAAATTTCTTTTTCACGTCAGAATTATAATGATCAGGTGCTTTTTTATAATAATAAAATTCAGATGTTTCCAACTAACGTTATGGCAGGAATGTTTAACTTCAAACAGGAAGAATTCTTTCAATTGGAAGATAAAGCCGAACGTGAAGTTCCTAAAGTTAGTTTCTCATAATAATAATAACGGTATAGCTTGGTATGATGTGGGAATTAATAAAATCGAATAGAAGAAAATCATTTATATTATTTTTATGTATGGGGATAGTGTTGATCATGTTGGGTTATATACTTGGTAAAGCATATTTCCCAAACGGAGGAGAATATGCAGGAATATTCTTTGCATTAATTCTATGGACAATTTTATCCGTCGTAAGCTACTTCAGCGGTAGTTCTATCCTGCTGAATATAAGCCATGCCAAAGAAGTTACGCCTGAAGTTCACCAACAGCTTTACAATGTTGTTGAAGAAATGAAAATTGCTGCAAACCTGCCGAAGATGCCTAAAATTTATATTATCGATGAAGAGGCTCCCAATGCATTTGCAACGGGAATTAAACCCGAGAACAGTGCAGTTACCGTTACAGCCGGCTTACTCTCGCGTTTAAACAGGGATGAACTTCAGGGTGTAATCGGGCATGAAATTTCGCACATTGCTAACCGTGATATTTTAACGATGACTTTTGCGGGTGTTATGCTCGGAAGCATCGTACTAATATCGGAAGTGTTTTTGAAAAGCCTCTGGTTTACGGGGGGAAGCCGGTACAGATCAAGATCAAGAGACAACGGCCAGGGGCAGATGATAGTTATGATAATTGCAATTGTATTTGCAATTCTTGCCCCGATTTTTGCACAGCTGCTTTATTTCGCTATTTCAAGAAGAAGAGAATATTTAGCGGATGCTTCATCCGCAAGACTAACTAGATACCCTGAAGGATTAGCATCAGCCCTTGAAAAGATTTCCTCAAATACCGCAGAATTATCCGCGGCAAACAAAGTAACTGCTCCAATGTTTATTGTAAATCCGATTAAGCCGAAAGGAATGAAATTATCTGATCTTACGAGCACACATCCGCCGATCACTGAAAGAGTAAAAATCTTAAGAAATATGGCCGGAGGTGCTAACTTCATTAACTATCAGACCTCCTATAATATAATTAAAGGAAAAAATTCAAAATTAATTCCAGGGTCCGGCCTTTCTGATCAAACTAAAATAGATATTAGAAAACCAGGCGAAGGTGTTAAAAATTTAGATGCAGTAGCTCAAAAAAGAACTCTCGGCAATTTAATGATGACGTTGAATAATTTTGTGTTTCTTACATGTGCCTGCGGTTTAAAATTAAAAATCCCACCGCATTATGATAAGTCTTCAATAATCTGTCCGAAATGCGGAAGGACTAATAATATTCCGGAAAAAATAAAGACAACTTAAAAAAGTTGAGAGTAGATTTTACTTTAGAAATTTATTTAATAATTATACTCGGTAGATTCTTATCATTCCTTAATTTCTTCTCTCTTTCCAAAATCAATTAAATTGAATTTGTGCTTATCTTTTTATAAAGAATAGCATTTATTTTTTTCCCCCTTATTTTCAGTTTTCCCTTGATATTGTCAAATTGAATTATTTAATTTTAATTGTTACTTCATAATTTTAATAAAATGGGGAAAAAAGATTAATGAATATTTTATTTTAATAACTACTGAGGGGGCTCAAATGCCAAAAAATTTACTTATTTATTTCAGATCTTTTAATATAATTTCAATTATTTTTCTCTTAGTTTTTAGTCCTTTCTCTAAATCATTATCTCAAAACAGAATTAGAGAAGATTATCAATATCTTTCTCCTTTGCCGGGAGCAGTGTTAGTTCAACCTAAAGCGAGTCTAATAATCCGCCAGGGCAATAATATAGATGTATCAACTTTGGATGAAAAATTCATTGAAGTTAAGGGAAGCAAAAGCGGGATACATCAAGGTAAATTTATTTTATCTGATGATGGGAAGACGATTATATATAAACCTTACAGCCCTTTTTCTACAGATGAGAAAGTTTCTGTAAAAATTTACAGTGGAATAAAAACAACAAATGGAATAAATTTAAAACCAACTAAGTACAGTTTTTTTACAATAAAGGAAAATATTGATGTAAGAAAATATGATTCCTCTCCTTTGAGTTTTCCAGTTTCGAAATATAATTCGGAGTTAAATAATTTCAGAGACCTAAAGTATATCAAAAGAAATTCAGTACTGCAAGACTCTGATTTGCCTGATTTCAATTTACTGACAAATGTGGATCCTTCACCAGGTGATATATTTATCGCTCCCTTTGATTTCCCCTATAATTCTTACGGTTACCTGATGATTTTAGATAATAATGCCGTCCCAATCTATTTCAAGCGGTTCGATTATAACCTATTTGATTTTAAAAAACAGCCAAATGGTTTGTTATCTTATTTTGATCCGCACTCACTGAAATTTTACTTTATGAACGATTCTTATTCAATAGTCGATAGTATATCCGCTGTAAACGGTTTGGGTACCGATCCCCATGAGCTTAGAGTTCTACCAAATGGCTATATGCTTTTGCTGGCAAGTGACTATGCAATTGTCAACATGGATACTGTAGTTCAGAACGGTAATCCTCATGCACTTGTAAAAGGAATGGCAATTCAGGAATTTGATGAGAATAAAAATATTATTTTGCAATGGAGAACGTTTGATCATTTTAGAATTACAGATGCTACGCCGGATATCAATTTAACTGATTCGCTTATAGACTATGTACATGCAAACGCTATTGCTGTTGATACGGACGGCAATTTATTACTTTCAAGCAGACACATGGATGAGATAACTAAAATTAACAGCCGGACAGGTGATATAATCTGGCGTTGGGGAGGAGAATATTGTAAAAACAATCAATTCACTTTTACAAACGATCCGGCCGGATTTTCTCATCAGCATGATATTCGAATATTGCCGAACGAACATTTAACTCTATTTGATAACGGCAACCTAAAAGTAATTCCATACAGCAGGGCGTGCGAATATGAAATGGATGAGCAAAATAAAACCGTTACCCTGGATTGGGAATATACTAATGATCCTCAAACTTATACTTTTGCGATGGGCAACGTCGAAAGATTGGTGGATCAGCATACGGTAATTGGCTGGGGAGCAAACGATGGACAGCCATCGGTTTGTGAGCTTAATACCGACGGCAGTTTAGCCTGGGCAATTGAGTTTCCGGATACGATTATTAATTATAGAGCATTTAAATTTAACTGGCGAACGAATTATTTTGTCACTTCTTCCGATTCGATATCATTTACTAATGTGGAGATAAGTCAAAGCGATACATCAAGTATAATTTTGACAAATAATTCAGATTCTACACTTTTGATAAATGAAGTTTACAGCTCCGGTTCAGCCTTTTCACTTGTTCAATCTCCACCTTTTAGTGTACCGGCACATGAAAACATTAGCCTAACAGTTAAATTCGAACCAAATGTTGAAGGTGAAACTGATGGAGTGATTTATTTAAGATCTAATAGATATACGGAAATGATTGCACAAACACTTTTTGTTCGAGGGACAACTGATTCGGTATTTAGTTCTGTAAATGATCAAAATGTAATTAATAATTTTCAACTTTATCAAAATTATCCAAACCCGTTTAACCCAACAACTACAATTTCTTATTCTGTTCCGTTTGACAGTTTCGTTAACTTAAATGTGTATGATATCCTGGGAAGAGAAGTTGCTAAACTGGTTAACAGTGAAAAGCATCAAGGAAAATATAATGTTGTATTTAATGCGTCCCGTTTACCGAGTGGAGTTTACTTCTACCGGATAGAAGTTGAAAATAAAAATTCCGGTAGTAAAATAAATTATTCCGATGTTAAAAAATTACTTTTGATTAAATAAGTAATAGATTATTAAAAGAATTCAATGTTTTCTTCAAAGCCTGGCTTAAAAAACCAGGCTTTTTTCTCTCTCAATAACGGCAAAATTCCCAAATAGCAATTACATTAGGTGAGAACTAATTAATAAGAAGAAATAGTTTACTTTTAACAACAAGTGTAGCTATTATTAGATTTTAAGTATCAACTGGTAATTTTCAACAAAAATTTTCATTAAGAAACCCTGGCATAGTTTTATATAATTTAAACATGTAGAAAAAATTTTAGTAACAGTAATTTAACAGGGCGAAAAAAGAGTAGGGGAAAACATGGCAAAACAAAGTAGAAGAGATTTTTTAAAAACTTCCGCTGCTGCAACAGCATTACTTTCAGGAATTCCGTCAAAGAAAATTAAAGCAGGACCAAAAAATATTTTGTCCGATGATAGGATGGGCGTACTTGTAGATACAACGGCATGTATAGGATGTAGAAATTGTGAATGGGCTTGCAAAACCGCTCACGGCCTTCCGGCAGGTATACAGGAAAGCTACAGCGACCGTTCTGTATTTAAAGAAATGAGAAGACCAAGTGAAAACGATTTAACAGTAGTTAATCAATATCAAAATCCTAAAAATGAATTGCTGCCGGTTGACGTAAAAGTTCAGTGTATGCACTGTGATCATCCGGCATGTGTATCGGCATGCATTGTTGGTGCAATGTCGAAACAGGAAAACGGTTCCGTTATATGGGATACAGATAAATGTATCGGCTGCCGCTATTGCATGGTAGCCTGCCCATTTCAGGTTCCGGCATTTGAATATCATACTGCAATAAATCCGCAAATTAGGAAATGTGATTTTTGTTTTGAAAGAACCAAAGACGGGAAATTACCTGCTTGCGTTGAGATATGTCCGGTACAAGCATTGACATACGGGCCAAGGAACGAGCTGGTTAAAATTGCAAGAGATAAATTAAAAAGGGATCCGGATAGATATATAAACCATATTTACGGTGAATATGAAGTCGGAGGAACATCATGGCTTTATCTTGCCGGAGAGGATTTCTCAAAGCTAAGTTTTCCAAAGCTTGGAGAAAAACCTGCTCCCGGTGTATCCGAATCGATTCAACATGCAATCTTTGCTTATTTCATTCCGCCTATTATGCTTTATGCTCTTCTTGGCGGAATTATGTGGATTACCAAAGATAAAAAAGATGCCGAAAAGGAGTAGATGATATGGTACACTTTACGAAACCTTCACAAATAAATAGAAAATTTTTTACTCCAGGTGTAATTGTTCTAATTCTTCTTGCATTGAATGGATTAGTTTTTTTGCTTGGAAGATTTTTCTTCGGCATTGGTGCAGTAACGCATCTTAACAATCAATATCCCTGGGGTTTATGGATCGGCGTCGATGTTGCTGCCGGGGTTGCACTTGCTGCCGGTGGATTTACGACTGCTGCATTAGGGCATGTTATTCATAGGGAATATTACCACGATATTATCAGACCTGCATTACTCACTGCAATGCTCGGTTATACTTTTGTAGCTTTCGGAGTTTTTGTAGATATAGGAAGATGGTATTTTATCTGGCATCCTCTTATTATGTGGAACGGAAGTTCGGCACTGTTTGAGGTTGGTATATGTGTAATGATGTACATGACTGTCCTCTATATTGAATTTCTTCCTGTAGTTACCGAAAGGTTTATCGGAAGAATAAATCTTAAAGGATTTCTTTTATTCTTAAATAAACCAATCGATAAATTTTTAAGAATTTTAGACAGCGGTTTATCGAAAGTAATCTGGATATTTATTATCGCCGGTGTCGTTCTGTCGACTCTGCATCAATCATCACTTGGAACGCTTATGGTTATTGCCGGGCCAAAAATGCATCCGTTGTGGCAGACTCCTATATTACCGCTTTTATTTTTACTTTCGGCAATTTCCGTTGGATTCCCAATGGTGCTTTTCGAATCATTACTTGCTTCCCGCTCTTTAGGGCTGAAGCCTGAAATGGAGATGCTTTCAAAATTAGCTTCTTATGTTGCACCGATTCTTGGAATTTATTTAGCTTTTAAGATAGGGGATATGGTTATCAGAGAAACATTTGTTTATTTAACTTCATTCAATGTTCAGAGCGTATTATTCACAATTGAAGTTTTAGTCGGTGTAATAATTCCTCTTAGAATGTTTCTCTCAAAATCTGTTTTGAAATCCCCAACTCTGTTGTTTACCGCATCTTCGCTGGTAATATTCGGAGTGCTGTTAAACAGAATTAATAATTTTATTACGGCATATAGTCCGCCGTATTCGTTTGGCGCTTATTTCCCTTCGATAGGAGAAATATCCGTAACAGTAGGTTTTATGGCTATGCTTGTTTTACTATATCGGATAATTGTAATGAATTTCCCTGTTATAAGCATCCCGGATAAATCATATACTTTCCAAACAAAATATGCAATTAACGGGGGCCCAAAATGAAAACATTAATTATCGCTTTAGGCTTAATTTTTTTAACATCAATAAATTATTGTCAGAATAATTCTCTTAAAGATCATTCGTCATTAAAAATCGATTGTATAACCTGTCATAATTGTGAAGTACCAACTAAACAGGATCCATGTTTAAAATTATGTCCTAGGGATAAAATGATTGAGGTAAATCAATCTCCGGATAAAGGCCCTGAAGTAGTTGTGTTAAACAAATTGGAAAATAAGTATGTTCCGGTTGTCTTTTCTCATAAGTTACATGCACAGATGTCTACGATGTCCGGCGGGTGTAAAGGATGTCATCACTATAATACGCTTGGGCCGATTTTACCATGTAATAATTGTCATGAGGCAAATCGTAAAGCTTCAATCGATAAACCTGATCTTGAAGCAGCTTTACACAGGCAGTGTATGAGTTGTCACCGGCAGTGGAGCCATTCAATAGATTGCGAGTCATGCCACGCTAAAAAGAAACAGGAAATGAAAGTTGCATGGCAGTCTCAAGTTGGGTTACTTGAGGGAAAAAATCATCCCCAAGTAGAAACGCCTGGAAAAATAGTATTTACAACGAATTATAATAAAGGAAAGCTTGTAACGTTTTATCATAATGAACATATCAATATATTTAAAATTGATTGTGTTAATTGTCATAAGAATGAGAATTGCATTAAATGCCACGATGTTCAAAAAACATCGAAAAGACAAATAATGGCTCTGAATATACCTATTTCAGCTAATAATAAATTAGATATTAAACATAAGATTTGCATATCGTGCCATCAGAAAGATGACTGCAGTAAATGTCATTCAAACCAGCCAAAAGCACCATTTAATCATTTTGTTACTGCAGGTTGGAAGCTGAATAAATTTCATATTAAATTAGTGTGTACAAAATGTCACGGAACTTCCGGAGAATTTAAAAAATTGAGCACCGGATGTATTTCCTGTCATGATGACTTTAAGCCTGGTAAATTCGATCATAAAATTACCGATGTTGTTCTGGACGAAATACATAAAGAAGCAAGCTGCGAAGATTGTCATATTGATAAAAATTTCGCTTCGGCACCGACTTGTACAAATTGTCATGATGATAAAACGTTTCCTAAAAATGTACCGGGGAACTATTTGAAAAATAATAAACATTAAATAAGGGAATTTGTTGAGCTAAAATTAACTCAGGGGATTTAGAGGATTAGAAATGATTCGGAAGATTGGAATAAAGTTAATAGTAATTGTCGGAATAACGGCATTTGTTACGATTGGAGTTTTCTCTTATTTTAGCATAACCACTCAATCAGATGCACTGCTTGCCGAGGTTGAACGCCAGGCTAACCAGTTAGGTGAAACTATAAAGTACAGTATCCGCTACGATATGCTTTTAAATCAGCGCGACAGAATAACTAAAATAATTCAGGATATCGGGGTTCAAAAAAGCATAAGGGATATTAGGATATTAAATAAAGTCGGGGAAATTATTTATTCATCAAGGCCTGGCGATGTCGGGAAGATGGTAGATAAAAAAGCCGAAAGCTGCTATGCATGTCATAATGCGAACAAACCGCTTTCACGTCTTCCTATCAAAGAACGAACAAGAATTTACCGCACAGCTTCCGATTCATCCAGGATACTCGGAATAATAAATCCAATTTATAATGAACCTTCATGCTGGCAGTCAGGCTGTCATGCGCATTCAGCAGATCAAACTGTTCTTGGAGTTTTGGATGTAACGCTTTCTTTAGAAGATGTTGATAACCAGATAACACGAAGTGAGATCGATATGCTGATTTTTGCAATAAGCGCGATTATAGTACTCAGTTTAATCATCGGATTTTTTGTACGGAAGTGGGTTAGTGTTCCGGTTAATTCAATTTTAAAAGCTACAGATGAGGTTTCTTCCGGTAATCTTAATTATTCAATTGAAGATATTCGTAATGATGAGCTTGGAAGTCTTGCGAGTTCGTTTAATAATATGACAAAAAAATTGTCTGAGGCACGGCTTCAATTATTCCGTTCAGATAGGATGGCATCGCTCGGAAGGCTTGCGGCAGGTGTGGCGCATGAAATAAATAATCCGTTAACGGGAGTTCTTACATACAGCAGCTTTTTATTGAAGAGAACACAAAATAATCCTGATCTTCAGGAAGATTTAAAAGTTATTGTTCGCGAAACAAAAAGAAGCAGGGAAATTGTAAAGAGTCTTTTGGATTTTGCCAGGCAATCTGTTCCGAAGAAAAATAAAGCAAATATAAATGAAATTATCGAACAGGCAATTTCCGTAGTTGAAAATCAATTAACGATAAAAAAAATAAAGCTTATAAAAGATTTAGATTCCGCATTGCCTCAAATTACAATCGACAATAACCAGATGCAGCAGGTTTTTATAAATCTTATTGTCAATGCCGCAGATGCTATTCCCGAAAACGGAGGAACCATTAGAATAATTTCTTCATCATTAAATTTATCGCCGATTGGAATAGCTCATATTAAAAAAGCTCTATGTATAAAACGGCATGATCTGATTGATAACGAATCGAAAATCGACGGACTGTCGATGATTAAACTAAAAGTAAAAACCAACGGTGAAGAAGGATTTGTTTATCTCGATCCGGTTTACGGAAAAAGCAGGAACAGGTACGGAATAGAATTTAATAGAAAGAAAGATATTTCAATTGAGTGCCCGCGATGCAGTAATTCCTTAATAAATGAAAAACAAAAATGCCCGGTATGCGGTTCGGCAGTTTATAGATTTGAAACTCCGCCCAACGGATTTTTTGAAGGCTGCATTAACCGTGAATGCGGCTGGCAGAAATGGGAAGATGTTGATGCTGCAGGTCAAAAAGAATATATAGAAGTAAAGGTTATCGATAACGGAAGCGGGATTCCGAATGATATTTTACCAAGGATATTTGAGCCGTTTTTCAGCACTAAAGGCCAGAAAGGTACCGGCTTGGGCTTAGCCGTTATCTGGGGAATTATCGATAACCATGACGGCACTATAAAAGTTGAAAGCGAATTAAACCAGGGAACAACTTTTACTATAAGACTCCCTATTAATTCCGGCAGGTAAATTGAATGAGTAAAGAATATGACATACTCGTAATCGATGATGAGCAGGTAGTGCTTGATGCAGTGAATAAAATTTGTACTGCTGAAGGTTTTAAGGTTGATATAACTGCCTCTGCAGTAGAAGCATTGAAAAAAATTGAAGCTAATCAGTATAAGCTTATAGTATGCGATATCATGATGCCGGATATAGACGGATTTCAATTTCTCGATAAAATAAGAAAAAGAAAAATCTCCTCACAGGTGATAATGACAACCGGTTATACCACAGTTGAAAATGCAGTAAACTCTTTAAATAACGGAGCGATTGATTTCATTCCAAAACCTTTTACGGTAGATGAAATTTTAAATCCGATTAATAGGGGAATGAAATATCTGGAGATACAATCGATGATTTCGAAAACAAAACCATTCAACGATGACTCCGATATTATTTACGTTCCGTGTCCTGCAAAATACTACAGGCTTGGATACGGCAGTTGGGTTTCAGTTGATTTTGACGGCTCTACTTTAATTGGCGTAACAGATTTATTTTTGAGAACTATTGATTCTATAAATGAAGTAGAATTAAACAATGTTGAAGATGAAATTATTCAAGGGACAACATGCGCTCATTTAATTACCGGGAATGGAATATCACACAACGTATTGGCCCCAATATCGGGCAGAGTAATTGACAGAAATAAAGATTTATTAACCGGTGCAGTCGTCCTGGAAAAAGATCCTTACTTCAAGGGATGGCTCTATCGAATTATTCCATCGGATCCGGATTATGAATTAAAAAATTTAATTCCATGCAGTTCCGATAGACTTTAAAAATTTGAATTGAAATAAAACGGCTTCTTAGCCTATAAAATTTAAAAATAAGGAGAATAAAAATGGCACTATTCATTTTAGCAGTTATAATTTTCATTATAGCGGATTTGTTAATTCGTTATTTTGGAACAAAGTTAAAAGAGAAAAAAGCTCAGAAAGAACGTTCTGCCGTTCTCAATGAAAGTTTAAAATTAGATTTCAGCAGGGAAGCAAGCACATTAAAGAGAGTTGAAGTTCCGGATCCGAAAGCAAAAATTCTTTGTGTTGACGATGAGGAAGTAATTCTCGACAGCTTTAGAAAAATTTTGGTTCTCGACGGTTTTTCTGTCGACACAGTTTTAAACGGAAAAGACGCTCTTGGCTTAGTTCAAACACATAATTATGATTTTGTTTTTACGGATCTCAAAATGCCTCAAATGGATGGCGTGGAAGTTACAAAATCCATTAAGCATCTAAGGCCGGATATCGATGTCATTATTATTACAGGTTATGCAACTGTCGAAACCGCAGTGGAAACCATGAAATACGGCGCAATGGATTATGTCCAAAAACCGTTTACTGAAGATGAACTTCTCGACTTTACAAACAAAAGTCTAATCCGCAGGCAGGATAGGATTAAGAAACAATTAAAGCCGAAAGTTTTTATAACTCAATTAGCCGATACCGAAACTTTTCACGGCGGTGAATTTGCAATTCCGGGAGGAGTATTCATTTCGGAAGATCACTGCTGGGCAAGTATGAATCAAAGCGGTACTGTAAAAGTAGGAATTGATGATTTTGCTAAAAAGCTGATTGGAAAAATAAATAATATCGAGTTCCCAAATTTAGGGATGAATGTTAAAAAAGGTCAGCCTCTCTTCAGCATAAGACAGGGAAACAGAAGCATTACATTTGGTTCGCCGGTAAGCGGACTTGTTTCAAGAGTTAATACTGTCCTTTCAAAAGATCTTGAAGCATTAGATATTACTCCTTATGATGATAATTGGATTTGTGTTATAGATGCAGATAACCTCGACAATGAAATTAAAGATTTGAAAATCGGAAACTCTGCCGTAACATTTTACCAGGACGACATTGATCATCTCAAAGATTTTATCACAGCAGTCTTTAATGCTAAGAAAGAAAAAACAACAATGGAAATGAACGGCGAAATGCATTTAGGCGAAATGGAAAGAATGGATGACAGGAACTGGGATAAAGCAGTCGCTGAATTTTTTAAGAGGCATTCATCATAAAACTTTATAATTTTTTTTAGTATTAGGTATCCAAAAATTTAACGTCATTGCAAGTCACGCTTCATTTGTTTCCATCAGCAAGCGTGACGAAGCAATCTAACTTTTTATCGGCTCCAATGTAGAAATTACTTCATCCCGATATCGAGTTATAACTGATGAATCGGGATTCGTAATGACGAATGTGTATAATCGTTCCCTTTAGTTTTGAAGATAGTTTTTCTCTTTTAAAAATGTAAATATTCTTTTATTCTCCTACTTACCTTCTCTCTGCCTTTTTAGAGGGGAGGTTTTTATTTGAAATAAATTACATCCTCCAATTAAATAAATATTTATTTTTACTCACCTGATAAAATTTAAATGAACACAATAAAATTTTAATTTATAAAAATGCTCGATTTTAATTGGAGGTAAAAATGGAATATACTCATCTTGGTAGAAGCGGAGTAAAAGTTAGTAAACTTTGCCTGGGTACAATGAACTTCGGTCCTTACACTTCGGAAAAAGACAGCTTCGAAATAATGGATAAAGCTTTGGAATTAGGTATAAATTTTTTCGATACCGCGAATGTTTACGGTTGGGATAAAGGTGTAGGCTTAACTGAAACCATAGTCGGTAAATGGCTGGCACAGGGAAACAGAAGAGATAAAATTGTGCTCGCAACAAAAGTCTACGGCAAAATGGGCGACGGTGTAAATGATCAGAAATTATCTGCATACAATATTAGAAAAGCCTGCGAAGCGAGCTTAAAAAGAATGCAGACGGATCATATTGATCTTTATCAAATGCATCATATCGATAGGGAAACACCATGGGAAGAAATCTGGCAGGCAATGGAGCAATTGGTTAGGGAAGGGAAGATAACATATGTAGGTAGCAGCAACTTTGCAGCTTGGAATATTACCGAGGCAAGTTATATCGCAAAACAAAGACACTTTATGGGATTAACTTCCGAGCAGAGTATTTACAGCTTGAGAAACCGTCACATTGAATTGGAAGTAATTCCTGCATGTAAATCTTTAGGGGTCGGATTGATTCCATGGAGCCCGATGGGCGGTGGAATTTTGTGCGGAGTTTTGGGGAAGGAATATAAAGGAAGAAGAAACCGAGAACCGCTTCAAAAATCGGTTGAGAAATTACGTCCGCAGCTTGAAGCTTATGAAAAATTGTGCAAAGAAATTGGGCAAAAACCAGCCGATGTTGCATTAGCATGGGTTTTAAATAATGAAGTTGTAACTTCTCCGATAGTTGGACCGAGAACTTTGCAGCAATTGGGAGAGAATGTAAAAGCAGCAGAATTAAAATTGGATGAAGAGACCTTAAAAAAATTAGATGAAATATGGCCTGGCCCCGGTAACCAGGCACCTGAAGCTTATGCGTGGTGATGAACTTATGAATTTTTCGGAAGCGGATTTCCTAAATAAAATTAGTCTTTACACAACTCCACTTCAAAAAATCAATGATCTCGAAATTGAGAGTAGAGGAATTGAACTTTTTGTTTACAGGATTGATTTAATTCACCCTGAAATTTCCGGCAACAAATGGTTTAAATTAAAATATAATTTGATTGAAGCCGAACGCAAAGGTTATGAAACTCTTTTAACTTTTGGAGGAGCATATTCAAATCATATTTATGCAACTGCTGCTGCCGGAAAAATATTAGG
The DNA here is from genome assembly GCA_964556005.1 of uncultured Ignavibacteriaceae bacterium. Lineage (GTDB taxonomy): Bacteria > Bacteroidota > Ignavibacteria > Ignavibacteriales > Ignavibacteriaceae > CAZKUR01. The sequence goes on from CAZKUR010000073.1 coordinate 17,579, forward strand.
ATTTAAAACTATTGGAATGATAAGAGGAGAAGAACACCTGCCGTTAAATCCTACCTTATCATTTGCAAAAGATTGCGGAATGGAATTTCATTACCTCGATAGAACAACTTACCGAAAAAGGTACGATGAAGATTTTTTAAATGAACTTAGAGAAAGATTTTCGGAAGCGTATTTCATTCCCGAAGGTGGAACTAATTCGCTTGCCGTTAAAGGCTGTTCTCAAATACCCGGGAATGTTGATGTCGACTTTGATGTAATTTGCTGTCCCTGCGGAACCGGCGGAACACTTTCAGGCATTATTTGCGGACTTAAAGCAAACCAAAAAGCTTTGGGCTTTTCAGTTTTAAAGGGCGGAGAATTTTTAAATAATAATGTTCAAAATCTCATTAAACAATTTACTGATACTAATAATTCAAATTGGGACATAAACCTGGATTACCATTTCGGCGGTTATGCTAAAATAAATAAAGGACTTATTGAGTTTATCAAAAAATTTGGGGAAGAAAACAACATTTTGCTTGATCCGGTTTATACCGGTAAAATGATGTTCGGTGTTTATGAATTAATTAAGAAAAATTATTTCAAAAAAGGCGAAAGAATAATTGCAATTCATACTGGTGGATTACAGGGATTGAAAGGTATGAAACAAAAGATTGAAAAAGTTTTTAATTGAAGGCAACCTTCGAGGTTGGCACACTGCAAAACGAAGTGCAACCTCGAAGGTTACAAACTGCAGTTATTCTTTTGCTTTTAAGGACACTTTTATTATATCATGATGCTTAAAGTAGAGAGTTATAAATTCTTTATCCCCAACTTTAATATCTTTCTTAAGATTCATTAACATAACATGATTAGCTCCGGGTTTAAATTCAAAAGTTGACTTTGCTGGGATTACAACAAAAGGAGTTGCTCGCATTCCCATCATATCTCCCTTTTTGTAAGTTTCATGCAGTTCCGCTTTCTTACAAAAATTTGCTCCGGCTTTGTAAAGAGTATCTGGTTGGTTCTCATTATTCACAATTTTAAAGTACGCTGCAGTCATCATACCTTTGGCTCCAGGTCTCATCCAGCCGTTTTTAACTTTTAAATTGCTTCCACCCATCAAGGTTAAAAAAGAAATAGTTAAAATTAAAAAATTCATTTTTCTCCTCTTCGTAAAAATTTATAATATTCTAAAAAATAATTTTGTAATTATTTGCCGTTATCGGTCACGGAGTGGTCAGTGTCCGCTCGGTCCGTGAATCTCTGATTTAAAATGTAAATCCTGGAGTCTATGATGTCATAAACTATTCCATGACATTGGGTAGTAATTGAATTATCGTCAATATGTATCATTCCAAATATTTTATATCTTGAATCAGTTCGTCTATATTCACTTGGCTGCCGGGATAATTCTTTCTCAAATTTCCATCCTGATCAACTAATGAAATCCTATCTGTATGCACCAGGTAATAATTTACAGTGCCGTCTGCTGAAACTGTAGAATCGCCTGGAAAAACATTAACATTAAACTCTTTAAGAATTTTATTAATTTTTGTACTATCACCGGTAAGGAAAGCCCAGTTATCAAAATTTATTCCGCGTATATCCGCATATTTTTTTAAGATTGACGGCTTATCTCTTTTCGGATCGAAAGATAAGCTGACAAACTCAACATTTTTTATTTTATCCTTTTTAAGCTGGTCCTGTACAGTCTGCATGTTGTGCGTAGTCATCGGGCAAATATCGGGACAGTGAGTATATATAAAGCCAATTACCATAATTTTATTTTTAGCTATATCGGGAAAAGAAACTTTCGAGCTATCCTGGTTGAGCAATTGATAATGATTTTCTGAAATGTCTTGTTTTAACGGGAACTTGCTTTCACAGCCAATTAAAAACAGGGAAAAAAGTAAAAGAATAAAAAGTTTTTTGATCAAAATTAGAACTTAAATTTATGATTGAAGAATAATAACAATGTAATTTATACATTTTTATAACTTTTGAAAGAGATGTGCTTAACAGTTACTTTTAATTGTGTGTGTTTAATCAAAATTTTTAAAATTGGTTTTAATGTAATAATTGTTAATAAAAAT
>CAZKUR010000074.1:0-7724 GCA_964556005.1 uncultured Ignavibacteriaceae bacterium
CTATATGATAATCATTTATATTGTTTGCATAAATATATGGTCTGTAAAAACTTCTACCTAATTCTGTAATAGCATATGCAGCCACTGCTATTAAGAGTGTTATTTTCTTCAATGAAGTAAGAGCATTTTTCCTTTTAAGATAATGTAAAACGCCCCAGCTTATAAATGGAATTAGTATAAAAGGTACATAATTATCCATATATTTAATATCCCTACTTTTATTTCTGTTCGTTAAATAATGTTATATTATTTATTTCCGTGGTTATCTTAGCAAACTCTATCCACCATTAAGTCAAAGTGTTACCCCTAAACCTGGAAGTTGAAGAATTGTTTGCGGGCATTATTACAATATCAATTATAATTTATCATTTTATCTTTTAAATGACAAAAATAATTTTTCAAATTTTAAATAAAAAAATTTCGTGACACAGTTTAATCGGGAAAAACAAACAATTTATTTATCGTACACTTCGGCCTCTACATCGGAAACTTTACTTAAAGCCTTTTTAAATTTTCACTTGCTCGCTCTTTTTGCTCTTTGTTCTATATACTCTTCTGTCATTAATGCAGTAACTTTTTCTGCCAACGCTGAAGAAATTAATTGATTTATCGATGTGTTTTCTTTTTTTGCTAATTCTCTCGCTTTTTTATGCAATGACTCTGGTATCCTTAAGCTTATTGTACTCATATTTCTTCTCCTATCACTTTTAAAAACTCTTTTGGGGTTAACGTTTTTATTCCAAACTTAATTTCCAATGAACAAATAAATTAATTATAAACAATTTATTTTTATGTTTATTTTCATCTCACTAATCTTTTAATCTTTTAATTTTCTTCAGCCTCATCATCAATCCATCAAATTGTTTTTTGGTTAAATCAAACAATTCCATTTGCCCCTGTGTTGGTGCAGCATCGGCACTTTGTACTTTGGTTATTAATCCTGCAAATATACCTGCAACTGAAGACAAACTCGGATTTCTCTTACTTAAAATAACCGAGAGAGAATCCGAATCTGCTTTTGAGAGATTTCCTTTCTTCTCTTTCAATATTTTTTGGATCTTTTTATAGATTGTTACAGATTCGTTTAGGTTTTTTGTAATTTCCTGCGAAAACTTTAATTGTTTTTCAAGAGCATTCTCTTTTACATGCACACGAGGATCAAGCTTAACTTTGAGAGGCTGTGTAAATTCTTTACCGTTAACAGATAAAGTAACGGTATAATTTCCAGGCAGTATTAAAGCACCTTCAGGATGTACAGGCGTTCCTTCATCCCAAACTGCAGCAATAGAATATCCGTACCGAAGAGATTTTGGTCTTGGATAACGGAGATCCCAAACAAAGCGGTGCATCCCTTTTTTATTTGAAACCTGTTCAGGCTTACCTACCCAGTCCTCTAAGAAATACCGGTATGCATTTATTGTATCCGCATTTATATCGCTTGCAAAAGTATTTATTACATTTCCATTATCATCTTTTATTGTAAGCTTGACCGGTGTTGAGGCATCGGTGTTCAACCAATAATCTATTATCGACCCGGTTGGAGGATTCTGTCCAAGAGGCGTTGACGGAGGCCAGGGTGTATCTTTGTTTTCATTTGCACGCATACGCCATGCATCATTTGGTTTAAATAAATATTCATTCTTTCCGGCAATTTCATTACTAATTTGCCTTAACGGAGAAATATCATCAAGTATCCATATTCCCCTTCCGTTTGTCCCTGCAACTAAATCGTTATCATGCACCAAAAGATCGCTTACGGAAGCAGTCGGAAAATTTAAAGTAAGAGGCTGCCAGTTATTTCCGTCGTCAAAAGAAACGTAAACACTGCGGTTTGTTCCGGCAAACAACAATCCTTTCTTTACAAGGTCTGCACGAACTACACCAACATATTGATTATCAGGCAGACCTTTTATAATCGTCTGCCAGGTTTTTCCTTCATCGGTTGTTTTAACAATCATCGGCGAGAATTTATTTATCCGGTGAGTATTTACGGCAGCATAAACTTCTTTTATAGAAAACGGTGAAGGCGCAATTGCATCTATTCTCGACCACTCCGGTATTTGCGGAGGAGTAACATTCTTCCATGTTTTCCCGCCGTCCTTAGTGAGATGGATTAACCCGTTATCCATCCCGATCCAGATTGTGTTGGAATCAATCGGCGATGGTGCAATGCTGAAAATTACTCCATAGCCTGCCTCATATGCCTGCTTCCAGGTAGGATTATCAAAATCTTTCGCTCCTTCTTTTTTGCCGGACAGATTAGGACTAATAATTTCCCAATTGTCTCCATCGTTGGTTGACTTAAAAAGTACCTGTGCACCGAAAAACATAGGATGGGAGCCAAGCGGAGAAAATTCAAGCGGATCGATCCAAGTATAATGATATTTTACTTTTCCGGGAGGTGCGGCATAACTCGATTGAGGCCACGGAGAAATTTCCGCAACCTGCCTTGTTATATTATCAAAACGTGTTACCGTTCCTCCGAGACCGGTACCAAAAACAATATCCGGATTGCCGGGTTTCGGAACTTCATAATCCCGTTCTTCTCCCCCGACCGGATGCCAGTCTCTAATACTAATTACTCCGTAAGGTCCTCTGCTTGAAATTCCGACTGTACCATTATCCTGCTGACCGCTGTAAACTTTATACGGAAATTGATCATCGGCGGCGATATGATAAAACTGTCCCGTCGGCTGGTTATACCAGCTTGACCATGTTTCACCTCCGTTAACCGTGACAACACATCCCTGATCGGAAGCGGTGATCATATAGTTAGGATCTTTGGGATTTATCCAGAGGAAATGATAATCGTCGCCTCCTGGAGAACCTTTGAAATAGGTAAAGGTTTTTCCGCCGTCTGTGGATTTCTGTATCGATCTATCCATTATATAAACAATACCGGGATTTTTCGGATCGATTGTTACCCTGCTGAAATATGAATTTGCAAGCGAGCCGTCCTTATTTATTTGTTTCCATGTTTTCCCACTATCATCTGATCGGTAAAGTCCTCTCTCATTTCCTTCGGCATCGATAGTAGCATAAACTATTTGTCCTTTACTTCCGGGTGCAACACCTAATCCGATCCTGCCGAGCTTGCCGGAAGGCAGTCCATTGCCGGTTAACCTTTTCCACGTTTTACCTCCGTCATCACTTTTAAATATTCCGGAACCATTTCCTCTCTGCGGAATGTAATAATCAAGCCAGGGCCTCATTTGCATTTGCCAGAATGCTGCATAAATTACAGACGGATTTTGCGGATCGCTTGCTAAATCAACAGCACCTGTACTGTCATTTACGAATACAACTTTCTTCCAGGTTTTTCCTCCGTCTATCGTTAGAAATATTCCACGTTCAGAATTTGGTTCGAAAAGATGTCCTAATGCTGCAACTAAAACTCTATTTGGATTTTTAGGATCGACGAGTATTCTTCCGATTTGTTGAGTTTTTTTCAAGCCGATATTTTTCCAGGTTTTTCCTCCGTCCTCAGATTTGTAAACTCCATCTCCCGACATAATATCGTAGCGGTAGGCTACCTGTCCTGCCCCGACATAAATTATATTTGGATTAGACGGAGCAATTGCCAAAGCCCCGACTGAAGAAGAATTTTCATGCTGCATAAGAGGATTCCACGTTCTTCCGGCATCATTTGTTTTCCAAATTCCTCCTCCGGCAGATCCGAAATAATAAACATTCAATGAATCGGGAATTCCTTCGGCCATCGTTGCCCAGCCTGCCCTGTAAGGACCGATAGATCTCCACTTCATCCCGGCATAAATTTGTTCGGGAATGTTCTGTGAAAGAATATTATGTGAAGGTAAAATTAATAGTATAGCAATGAAGAAAGCCTTAACTGTAGTACAGTGATGTTTTATTGAGAAATAACAATACTCTAAATAACGAAGCATAAAAATATTCCCGGAAATAGTTATTCAATATTAACAAAAGAAAGTACAGATTAATAACCGGTTAATTTACAGATTTATGAAATCATAAATTCAAATTAACTTATCAATCAAGAATTTAATTTATGAATTATTTTCTAAAATGCATGTGAAGGTTATTAAAACGGTTTCATAACAACGGCGTATTTAAAAAGAAGAATGATTTCTTTTTGTTGTCTTACCGGGAAAAATGTAATTTGAGATAATTATTATTAGGAATCTTGTTTTTATTTTTCAAATTAAATTTTTAATTATGAATAAAGAAATATGGACCACGATAAAAAAACAGTATTAATAACAGGAGCCTCTTCTGGAATAGGATATGAGTTTTGTAAAATATTTGCAGCGCATGGTTTTGATCTTGTAATAACCGCACGGAGCGAAGAAAAGTTAAATGAGTTTGCTCATATACTAGAAGCAGACTACAAAATTAAAGTTAAATCTATTGCGGCTGATCTTTCGGTTTCCAATTCTGCAAAAAAAATATTTGAAGAAACTGAAAAAACCGGAATTAAAATAAATTTGCTTGTGAATAATGCAGGCATCGGTATGCGGGGAGAATTCACCGATATGAGTTTGGCAAAACAGCTCTATATGATCGATTTAAATGTAAAGGCACTAACGGAATTAACATACTTATTTGCAAATGAAATGGTAAAATCCGGCGGCGGTAAAATTTTGAATGTTGCATCGACCGCATCATTTCAACCCGGACCTTTGATGGCAGTATACTATGCAAGCAAGGCATATGTACTTCATTTCTCCGAAGCCATTGCAAATGAATTAAAGGATAAGAATGTTTCCGTTACCGTTCTTTGCCCGGGACCAACCAAAACGGGATTTGAGAAGGCAGCCGGTATGAAGGATACAAAATTATTTAAAAGTAATTTTATTATGACGCCAAAAAAAGTTGCGTTACTTGGTTATAACGGGATGATGAAAAATAAAACACTTGTCATTACAGGTATTATAAATAAAGTTCTAATGTTAGCTGCAAGATTTGTACCTCGAAAAATGACTACTTCAGTAACAAGAAAACTGCAGGAAGTATAGTAAGCTTTTGAATTTAAATTGTAGGAGCATAATTTGAAGTCTAAACACTGGCTTGCTTTCATTCTACTAGGAGCGATCTGGAGTTCATCCTTTATGTGGATTAAAATCGCTTTACAGGAAATTAGTCCCGTAACCCTTGTAGCATTTCGAGTAGTTTTCGGACTTGGTTTTGGAGTTATAGTAATTAGAATACTCCGGATCAAATTGCCACGTGAATTCAAAAGCTGGCTCCCGCTTCTAATTCTTGGAGTTACAAATCTGGCTGTCCCATTCTTTCTAATTTCCTGGGGTGAACAATCCATTGATTCCTCGATTGCATCAATACTTGATTCAACCGTACCTTTATTCACAATTGTGATCGCACATTTCATGTTAAGCGACGATAAAATGACGCTGCAGAAAGTATTAGGACTGCTTACAGGATTTGGCGGGGTTGTCGTACTTCTTAGTAAAGATGTTGGCTCTTCTTCAAGTTCAATTCTTGGTCAAGCTGCTGTTGTTTTAGCTTCACTATTTTATGCTGGAAGCGGAGTTTATGTTAGAAGAGCAACTCAGAACATTCCGGCAATTTTACGAAGCATGGGACCATTATTATCGGCATCTTTAATAATGTGGATAGTGGTATTTACAACGGAAAGTCCGGTACAGGTGCCGGCATTGGAATTGACCTGGATTTCCCTGCTTTTTCTCGGAGTAATTGGTTCAGGTTTTGCATTTGTACTTGCCTTTTATCTAATTCATCAGATAGGCCCGACACGTACAAGTATGGTTACTTATATCTTTCCTTTAGGCGGAGTTCTGCTCGGTGTGGCCATTCTTCATGAAATAGTTACCTGGCAATTAATTGCAGGAGGAATTCTCATTATTATTAGTTTGATAGTAGCTAATTTGAAGCCGAGCAAAAAGACAATTTTGGCAAAAGTTAAAGCAGAATAATAGTTGGAAATTATTGATTATAATTTTATTTCTATTTTAAAAAGAATAAAAAAATCTCAATTAAAATATCATCTTAAAGAGGTAAAGTTTTGGACAAGCTAAACATAACCGGTAGAACAAAAGTAAATCGTCTCCCCAAAAGAGCTTCATACGATAGAAATCTAATCTATAATATTTTAGATGAGACTTTTGTCTGTCATGTCGCATTTAAAATTAATGATCAGGTTTTTATCATTCCAACCATATATGGCAGAAAAGGCGATTCGATATTTATTCACGGATCAAAGAACAGCCGGATGCTCAAAGCATTTGAGAAAGATGAAGATGTCTGCATTTCAGTCACTTTGGTTGACGGTATAGTGCTTGCAAGATCGGCATTTCATCATTCAATTAATTACAGGTCTATAATAATATTTGCGAAACCGGAAAAAATCGAAAACCCTAAAGAAAAAGAGAAAGCATTGGAAGTAATAATTGAGCATGTTATCCCGGACAGATTTAGTGAAATTAGAAAACCAAATAAAAAAGAACTTAATGCTACCTCGGTTTATTCATTCAAAATAAATGAAGCCTCTGCAAAAGTTAGAGAAGGCGGTCCAAATGATGAGAAAGAAGATATGGAATTAAATGTCTGGGCAGGTATACTGCCTTTGAAATTAGTTCACGGTAAACCGGTTAGAGACCCGTATTTAAAAGACAATATTATTCTTCCCGAATATTTAGAGAAACAGATAGGATTTTTACGTTAGCAAAAAAAATCGAGATAAAAAATTTTTTTAAGTTATCATTAAAACGTAAACATCCGCACATCTATAATTTATTAACCATCTTTTAATAAAGTTTCATTACATTTTCTCCAATCGAAATGGTATTTTTGATTATCATTTTATTCAAAATTTCAAGAAAATCTTGTCCATAAGGGAGATAATAATGTCATATAATATTATTAAAAAAACTGAATTTGATAAAGTAAAAGACTTCAATGGAAACTGGCCTGTTAAAATGAAGTTGTTCGCCAATATGTGCAGGTACAACACATTAGTAGAGGTTAAAAAAGCAGGATCAGGACATCTTGGATCTTCTTTAAGCGCTATGGATATAATTACTTATTTATATTTAAACGAGTTAAATGTTTTAGAAGCAGGTTTGGATTCGGAAGACCGGGATATCTATTTCTCATCAAAAGGACATGACGTACCGGGGCTTTATTCCCTCTTTTATGCAATCGGAATTATCCCGGAAGAAAAATTATTAATGCTTAGGAGACTAAATGGCCTCGATGGCCATCCCGAAGTGCGCCTTCCCGGTATTGAAGCAAGTACGGGTTCATTGGGAATGGGAATTTCAAAAGCAAAAGGAATGGCGTGGGCAAAAAATTATAAAAAGAAAAAAGGAAATGTTTATGTTTTAACTGGTGACGGTGAATTCCAGGAAGGCCAGATATATGAATCGATTCAGGCAGCTGCTCACCAAAAAATCAATAATGTAACAGCGATAATGGATCATAATAAATATCAAACAGATATGCTCGTCAGCGACGTTAATAATATTGAAGATGTTGTAAAAAAAATATCTGCATTCGGATGGCATGTAGTTCGAATAAACGGTCATGATTTTAATGAATTGAAAAAAACATTTACGGAAATAAAAAATGTTACTGATAAGCCAAAGATGATAATTGCAGATACTGTTAAAGGGAGAGGTGTTTCTTTTATGGAAAGGCCTGAAACCGAAACGTTTAGAGGAAAAACTCTTTACAAGTGGCATTCGGGTGCACCGGATGATGAGAGTTAT
>CAZKUR010000074.1:7824-19277 GCA_964556005.1 uncultured Ignavibacteriaceae bacterium
GAAAAAATGTTTCCGGACAGATTTATTGAAAACGGGATTGCAGAACAGGATATGGTATCAACCGCAGGCGGACTTGCAAGGATGGGTTTAATTCCTGTTGTAAATACTTTCGCGAGTTTTTTAGCCGCAAGGGCAAATGAACAGATTTATAATAATGCGGGAGAAAAAACCAAAGTTATTTACACCTGTCATTTTTCAGGAATAATTCCTGCCGGCCCGGGAAAATCTCATCAGAGCGTCAGGGATATTTCACTGTTCGGCACTCTTCCAAATGTAACTATTCTTCAGCCGTGCAATGCCGAAGAAGCAAAGCAGATTACAAATTATTGTGTTAACGAAGCTAAAGAAAATTGTGTCATTCGTTTGGTAATCGGCCCTTCGCCGGAAAGAATTATTCTTCCTGAAAATTATAAATTAAAAATAGGTACCGGCGTTGAACTAACTTCGGGTAACGATGCAATTTTGTTCGGGTATGGGCCGGTTATGCTGCATGAAGCACTAATGGCTGCAAATTATCTTGCAGATGTAAACTTTGGATTAAAAGTAATCAATATGCCATGGCTGAATAAAATTGATAAAGAATGGTTAAATGATATCGTCAAAGATCAAAAGAAAATTTTTATACTTGAAGATCATTCCGCAATCGGCGGTTTAGGAGACAGAATTTTAAATGCTCTTGTTGAAATGAATGCATTGAAAGATAAAGGATTTCATAATCTTGGTTTAAGAGAATATCCCGAATGCGGCACTCCCTGGGAAGTTTTGGAATTTCACAAATTAGACGGAAAATCTTTAGCTCAAAGAATATCAGGAATTAAAGACATTCAAACGGAAGAAAAAGTTAAACAAAAGTATACAACCGAAGCACCGCAATAAAGCTATGGGTCAACCATTCAAAACAAAACTTTTTATATATTGTTTCTTTAATCATAAATGATTTATCAAAAATGAATTATCTCGATATTCCTTATACAAAGTACAAACTTAAAAACGGTTTGGAAGTAATTTTACATCAGGATAAAAGTATTCCGCTTACTGCAGTCAATATATGGTTTAAAGTCGGCTCATCGAATGAAGTAAAAGGCAAAACCGGAATTGCGCATTTATTTGAACATATGATGTTTCAGGGTTCTCAAAATGTTCCTAAAGAAATGCATTTTAAATATATACAGGAAGCCGGCGGTAGTTTGAACGGGTCTACAACTTTCGATAGAACAAATTATTTTGAAAAGCTGCCGTCCAATTTTCTCGAACTTGCTCTCTGGCTTGAATCCGACAGGATGGGATATTTTCTGCCCGCATTAACCCTGGAAAAAATGAATAATCAAAAAGATGTTGTGAAAAACGAACGCCTCGAAAGATACGACAACCAGCCGTACGGATTAGCCTGGGAGATTTTAATATCTAAACTTTACCCGGAAGGACATCCATATAGCTGGCCGACAATCGGAAGTCTGGAGGATATTTCCAATTATACTATGGAAGATGTTACTTCTTTTTTTAAAAAATATTATTCTCCTTCTAACGCATCTTTAGTTGTCGCCGGTGATTTCGAAATAAATCATGTCAAGGATTTAATTGAAAAATATTTTGGTGAAATTCCTTCTGCATCTGAAATTGATGGATTGAGACCTCAGCCAACTAATTTGAAAGAAAATATACTAATCGAAAGAAAGGAAGATGTCGCTCTCGATAGAATGTATCTTTCCTGGCATTCGGATTTGATTTACGGGCAGGACGACGGAACACTGGATATACTTTCAGACATTCTCACCGGCTCAAAAGGTTCCAGGCTTTATAAAAATTTAGTCATCGAGAAAGAAATTGCTCAGGACGTAACAGCATATCAGTTTTCGGGCAAGTATTCGGGACAATTTATGTTTATTGCAACCGCAAAACCCGGCGTGGAACTTGATGCAATCAAAAAAGAAATTCTCGATGAATTGAACAAAATCCGGAAAGAAGGAATTGCCCAACGAGAACTAACAAAATCCAAGAATGGAATAAAATCAAATTATATTTATTCTATTCAGAATTTAGATGCTATTGCTGATCAGTTAAATGCATATAATTTTTATTTGAATGAACCCAACTCGTTTTCATTCGATTTAAAGAGATATGAAGATGTCAGTAATGATAATATTAAAAAAGTCGCAGATAAATATTTTTTAAAGCCGTTTGCCGAATTAAGAATTTTATCAAAAACAAAATAATCGAATAAAAAAATGAATTTTAATAGAGCTAATAAACCAATCCCTGAAAAGGAAATCAGTTTTAATCTTCCTCAAACTAAAAAATTTTCACTGAACAACGGGTTGAAAGTTTTTTTGGTTGAAAAAAAAGAACTGCCTATTGTGCGTTTTAATTTAATCGTTAAAGGCGGAAGTAAAACCGATCCGCAAAATCAAAAAGGCCTGGCAAATCTTTTTTCGATGACTCTGGATGAAGGTGCTGGAGATTATAACTCTATTGAATTAAGTGATGAATTTGATTTGCTCGGTACGGTCTTCAATCTCAAGGCTTCGCAGGATAATTTTCAAATGGTGATGCAGACGTTAAAAGATAATTTCGATAGATCGCTTGAATTATTTTTCTCAGTCGTTACAAAGCCGCACCTCGAAAGTAAAGATTTTGAAAGGGAGCAAAGAAAAGTTCTAACTAAAATCCTGCAGAGAAAAGATCATCCCGATGCAGTTGCAGATAACGTGTTTGAGTATATTGTATTCGGCAGAAATAATCCTTATGCCTTCCCAACTCTGGGCTTAAAAGATGATGTAGAGAAATTGACAAATGATTTAATTAAAAATTATTACCGCGAATATTTCAGTCCGAACGAATCTGTACTAATTGTAGTTGGGAATATTACTCAAAGTGAACTCAATGAAAAATTAAATTTGCACATAGCCGGATGGAACTCATCGGTTAATAAAAATTTTCAAATAAATAATACAAAGAATAATAAAGGACGGATTTTTCTTGTCAACAAAGAAAATGCACCGCAAAGTGAAATCAGGGTTGGGCATTTATCATCAACAATGGAATATAAAAATTATCATCCTAAGCAAATATTAAATTCTATTTTGGGCGGACAATTTTCCAGCAGGATAAACCTAAACCTTCGTGAGAAAAAAGGGTACACATACGGTGCCTACACGGCTTTTAATTATTATACTGACGGCGCTTATTTTTATACTTCTACTTCGGTTAATACTGAAAATACAGTTAATGCAGTCAACGAAATTTTATTCGAACTTAATAATATTACAAAGGGTGTGACCAAAGAAGAACTGGAATTTGCCAAATCATTTATGATAAGAAAATTTCCATCGAGTTTTGAAACATACGGCCAAATTGCATCGAATATATCCAGGCAGATTATTTATTCAATGCCGGATGAATATTTTGAAAAATATATCAGTGATATTGAAAAAGTATCACTTGATGACGTCAACGCTGCAGCCGTTAAAAACATTTTACCGGAAGAAGTAACTGTCTTAATTATCGGTAATAAAGATGTCTTGAAAGACGAATCAAAAAAATTGAATTTGGGTGATATTGTTGAGCTTGATGAAAACGGTAATGAGATTTAAATATTGAGCCGAGTATTTTTAGATTTACTTTGACGATAGATCTTACAATAAACGGATATGGTGAGATTAAAACCGTGGAAATCTGCGTAATCCGTGTCATCCGCGTTCTATTATTGTCGTTCAGAAAAGACTAAAGAAGGATTTACAAACTTATACCCGATCTTCCGAAAGCTCACTATCTCATTTTTTAATTTGGGGAAATCCGATGTCGATACAAGAACCAATTTCTTTTCTCCATCGCCGATATTTGAGAGGAAGGAATGAAAATTCGCAGTAAGTGAGTTATTATTTCCTCTAATTTGGATAAATGAATTTAGAGGCAGAAGCCTAATCTTTCTTTTTTTAAATTCTGTTTTTACATAAGGATAAATTGAAGAATTATACACATCCGACTTTGTATCGATAATAAAAAAAATAGCTCCATTAAAAGTTGAAGTGATTGATCTTATTGAAAGAATCAATCTTGCTTTAGAATATCCCGGGTTCAGCTTATAGTCAAGGTCGGTAATATCGTCATTTAGTAAAATTGCATATTCTTTATGGTTAGCTTTTATCATTTGAATCAGCTTTTTCGAATTCTTTGAAGGGACAAATACTGCGGCAAAATTTTCTGGTACCGACAAAAGAACAGAATCTTCCTTTGTGCTGAGATCATCCCAGCCATCGATAAGCAAGCCTACTTCCCCCGCTTTTCTTTTAATTGAGTCATCATATTTAAATAATGCTCTAAATTTTAAAAATCCTCCAGAGTAAATTTTTAAGTTTGCCTCGCCGTTTATTTTTTTCTCATCAGAAATAATTTTTGCTTCATCCGGTTTTGTATTCAAATTTATCTCTTCGATAACAACGGGAATTGGTAAATCGGCAGGTACTAAAACAGAATAATCGAATTTGAGTGAGTCGGGTGACTTGCGCGGTTTCTTAACATGTTTGATCCATTCATCCTGATATCCCAAATTTTTCAGTGATTTCTTAAATATCGAATCAATTGCTGCAGCCGGGATCTGTTTCAGATTTGCAGTTGAACTTGGAAATTTTTTGTTAACAATAATAAAGATAATTAAAATAACGACTGCAGCAGAGAATAGTATTTGAATAATTTTTCTTCGACTGAAAAATGAGTCCATCATTGATTCTTAAATTCAGGTTTTCTTTTTTCAAGAAATGCCTTAGTTCCTTCTTTCGCATCGTTTGTTCCGCAGGAAATAGCAAAAAGACTGGCTTCATAATTCTGACCTTCTTTAGATGAAACCTCGTCGACAATGTTAACGGATTTTACACAAAGCCTGATAGCCTGCTGTGCTTTGGAAGAAATCTTTTCAGCCATCTCGGTTGCTTTTTGCAGAAGCTCTTCTTGTTTGTAAACCCTGTTAGCAAGACCGATTCTGAATGCTTCATTTGCATCAATCATATCGCCGGTTAAAATATATTCCATCGCCCTGCCGGAATTTATTAATCGTGTTAATCTCTGAGTTCCGCCGAAACCCGGAATCAAACCTAAATTAACTTCCGGCTGACCGAACCTTGCATTTTCGGAAACAAGTCTTATATGGCATGAAAGAGCCAACTCACAACCGCCGCCGAGTGCGAATCCGTTTACAGCCGCAATTACCGGTTTATCGAGATTTTCAATCAGATTAAAAATCCGCTGTCCTTTCTCGGAAAACTCTTTACCTGCTATCATATCCAATTTATTCAATTCCGAAATATCCGCTCCGGCAACAAAAGCTTTTTGCCCGCTTCCGGTAATAATAACGACAAAAATATTTTTATCGTTTTTCAGATCGGTAAAAACCTGTTCAAGCTCCGATAAGGTTTCGTGATTTAATGCGTTTAATTTATCGGGACGATTCATCGTTACAAATGCAATCGTTCCTCTTTTTTCCAAAAGAATATTTTTAAAAGACATTTTAACCTCAATAACTAATTAATAATGGTAATCTAACTTTTAAATCGACCCCAATCGATTGGTTTGTCTGATAATAATTATATGTACCCAAAATTTCCAGCAAAAACATTGAAACGCCAACGCTGACGTTAAGACCTAATTTTGAAGAATCGTCCGTAAAATTATTTTTCCCGGATGTTGATTTAAATTGATTTAATTTTTGGAAAAAGCCGTACGAGATACCAACCTCGGCAACCGGAAGTAACAGAGGCAATCCGTTAAGAAAAGGAGGGAAATAATACCTGATTCCAAACCTAAGCGGGATAGAAGTTACGGAATAATTTGTATAATCAGTCGATTCGTAAAGTGACTGTGCGCCTGGATATTGTTCGTAACCCACTCTTGCAAAAATGAAAAAAGGAATAATCTCATTATCGGTATAGGAAATATCGGCGTCCAATCCATAGCCTAAATCGGAAAACCCGGAAAAATCTCCAAGCGGAATTCTTGGACCGACTCCAAAAGCCAGGAAAAAACCACGCGCTTTATTATCGGACTGAGAATAAGATAAGTTGCAAACAATTATAAACAGAGAAAATATTAGAAAGATTTTTTTCATTGATTCCGGATTATTTATATGCCAAAATTAAAAAATAAATACACCATGTGAAATTAAGCGGAACAATTTATTTTTTCGAATCTTTTTTGAATAACAGGCAAATTAAAATTATTACCAAATAACCGGGGATAATAATCAATTCATAGTTTTTGCTAATTTCGAAAAATCCTTCCCACCCGGAATATCTCGCTGCAAATAAAATATTTATCAGTTCATGTGAGGACGAACCGAATAAAAGTAGAACAGACCAAAGAATTGTAAATAACATAACAGGGAAAAGGTAAATATTCAGGTAAAGTTTTTGCAAAACGGCAACTATAAAAACAACAAAGGCAAATGAAATATAACCGGCATGAATTGTATAATGTTTTTCAAGAGGTATGAATTCAAATAAAAAAAGCAGAATCAAAATGAAAGAAATAAATAATATTTTGTTAACCTTACCTGACGATGAAATGTTCAAAAATAAAAAAAGCATAACAAGTTGGGGGAAATTCCATATCAGGTACAGCGGATAATCGATAATGCTCGACATCCCAAATTCGTAAAAGTATTCCGGGTTGCCTAACTTAATTATCTTAAAATAGAAAAGTAAACCTGATAAAAAAATAACCGGCAATATTACCTTTAAAATTGCGCTGACATATTTTTTGTCTTTCGGAAACTTTAAATAATTTTTTACCTCGCCGGGAAATCCTTCTCTGAATAAAAATAAAAAAGGAATAATGCATGAAATGTGAAATCTGAAACCAAGTAAAATAAAGTATGTATCAAAATTAAAATACCGGAGTGCGATACCTGCGGCATTTACTAAAACTACCGCAAATATTATTCGTTTTGCTTTCAAAGATTTGGCGAATCTTTATGATTGGTAATTTCATGTTTTATTAAATCGGTACCGACACCGTACTTATACACCAGCTCTCCTCCTAAAGCGCCGGCACGGTAAACTAAAATAGCTCCTGTTAGTGCCAAAATAACAATAATGTATTTTATGTAGCCGGTAAATTTTTTTTTCAATACAAGAAAAGTTCTTATAACAAGTAAAATAGTAAAATACCACACTACTAAATTGGCAGCATCTTCATGATTATTTATAGCTTTTACCGGAATATTTACTCCGTGATCTTTTAGTTTATTCGCAATATCAAATGCCTGGTTGCCTGTAAAAACCGCAGCTAAACCAGCTAAAACGCCTAAAAGAAGTATTAAATGCGCAGATTTAGAAAAAAAATCCTTTTTAAAGATTGTACCTATTAATTCCAAGAATACATAAACTATGAACAAAGCAATCGCAAAGTGAACGACTTGAGGATGCCAGGGAGCAGAGAATGACATTTAAAAACTTCCTTGAATTCTTTAAAATTAATACTTTACTTTGTATAAAAATAAACCGTTTGGCGGTAACGACATACCTGCTTCGCATCTATTTTTAGAATTAATTATCTCCTGGAGAGCTACCGCACTTTTTTTTTCTTCATGCAATTTTAAGATTGTCCCGGTAATTGTTCGAACCATACCGTGGAGGAATCTATCTGCTTGAATATAGAAAATTACAATTCCTTTGGATTCTTTCCAATAAGCATTGTAAATTGTACAAACTGTATTTTCGGTTTCCTTTTTTTTCTTAGCAAATGATGTGAAGTCGTTTTTCCCGATTAAAGCTTTACTTAATTCGTTTAAAGATTTGCAGTTTAATTTTTTATTGTGGAAACATGAATATTTAAAATAAAAAGGTGATTTATAATTTATAAAAA
Organism: uncultured Ignavibacteriaceae bacterium; assembly: GCA_964556005.1. Lineage (GTDB taxonomy): Bacteria > Bacteroidota > Ignavibacteria > Ignavibacteriales > Ignavibacteriaceae > CAZKUR01. The sequence continues at coordinate 15,679 of CAZKUR010000074.1, forward strand.
AATATAAGTAGCTTCTTTTTTTTGCATCGAACCGCGAGTGAAAATCTTTATCGACATTATCCATACTCAGGATCGAAATATCTCTCGGTAGCATTGAATTTAATGAATACAAAAACCTATATGATTCAAGTTCAAGTTCAGTTCTGAAATTTGCAACCTGCCCGAAGGCATGAACACCTGCATCGGTTCTTCCCGATCCGATTAAATTAACATTTTCAGTTGTAAGGGTTTTTATTGCATTTGTAATTTCCTGCTGAACTGAATTGGCATTAAGTTGAATTTGCCAGCCGGAATAATTAGTGCCGTCGTATTGAATTAACAATTTATAGTTATTCATTAGAAATATTTTTTTGATTAATACGCTTTAGTAAAGGGAAAGGATGACATTTTTAATCCGGGAAACGATAATTTTTTTTAATAAATATATTTTTTTATTATGATCGATTTTCAAAAAAAATGTCATCTCTACTATAATAATTTTTAGCACGTAATTTACGGAATAACAAACAGCAAATAAATTAATGAGACAAGGTTCATCACTCCTAAACCGGCTATTGTATATTTTTTAGTCGGTTTATCAGCTAAGAATAAAACGATTATCGATTTTACAATATTATTCGAAATCAAAGCAATTATAATTGCAACGATAGTAACACTTTGTGATAACGTCGAAGCTGCAAACTTTGACAATGAAATTACAATTGCATCGACACTTGTAATCCCTGCAAGCCCGCTTGCGGCATAAATCCCTCCGCTTCCAAAGTATATTTCCGCAGCCTTTGAAACAAATAAAATAATACCGAATAACAACCCGAATAATATCGCCGACTTAAGCTCGAACGGGTTTTTCACTTCGATGTTTTCGATGTTCTTACTTTCAAATTTTTTTGAAATAAAATAACTGCTAAATAATCCACTCATTGCAAAAATAATCAGCGGCAGCCATAGTTTTAGAATCAAAGCCGAATTAACTACCAGTATGACGATAAATACCCTTAGATACATAATGGTTGAAGCCAAAATGATTCCGCCTGCAAAATTGCCTCCGCCGTTCCGGGTAAGTTTACTTTTCCTGGAAAGCGAGAAAGCAACCACGGTACTCGATACCATACCTCCCATTAAGCCGGTTAAATGAATTCCCCTGTTTTCGCCGACGATTTTAATTAATATATAACCGATAAAGCTTATTCCGCTGACGAGAATAACCATGTACCAAATAACTCGCGGGTTTAAAACATTAAAAGGCCCGTAAGTTTTATCGGGGAGCAGAGGTAAAATTATAACAGTAATTAATGCAAACTTGAGAGTTGCATAAATATCTTCTTCGCTTACTTTTCCCGCAAAAGTGTGAAGCTGAATTTTTAAGGTTAAAAATAGAGTTGTAACGATTGCAATTATGGAAGCCAATATTATAAAATTCCAGAACACCAAAGAGCCAAGAAGAAAAACTACAAAAATCGATACTTCCGAGGTTCCGCCCAGCCTTCCTTCTTTTGCCGAAAAAACATGCGATGCTGTAATTAGTGAAGCCAATCCTAAAAAAAAAGCAAAGTAAAGCCAGTATGTTGTAAGTGAAGCAACGAGTGCGGATAAAAAACCAAATATTGCAATTAATGGGAAAGTTCTTATCCCTGCAAATATTTTTTCAGCTTTTGGGTGTGCGTGCTCTCTTTCCAATCCTATAAATATACCAATCAGGATTGTGATTAATAGTTTTTGGACAATAATAAACAGATCACCTGCGGTCATTCCCGAACTGATGGAATGTAAATATTCGGGTAAAAGTTTTAAAGAATCTTGAATCATATAAAAAAGCTCAGATAAAAAATGAAAAAAATAAAAATATTTTTAGAGTTCCCTCACCAATACTTCATTACATTAAACTTGGCTGTCTAGGCTCATGTACTTATCGGAGAATTGTTATTCAAAGCTTGTTTCGAAATTTTTTCTTGCGAAATAATACAAAAAACTTATTTTGAAACAAGCTTAATATAACTATTTACTAGTTCTCGGACAGACTGCCATTCCATGATGGGACCGCCTAAAAATATCAAACATACCTGCATTTATCTCTGCTATTGAATTGTTCCTCATAAGGTAAAGTAGTGGCTGCCGATGTAAATGTAAAGAACTATTTGGAACAGAACACTAATAGCAAACTAAAATCATTTCCAAACACCTGCAATCGCATAGCCGCAGTATTCACACTTACCGTTTTTCAAATGAATTTCCGTTGTGAACATCCCGGTTCGTTTTATTACAACCTTCCCGCACTTAGGACAGTAAGTGCAATTCCCCGGATGACCGGGCACATTACCTACAAAAGCATAATGGATTCCTTTCGACATCGCAATTTCCCTTGCGCGCTCAAGAGTCCCAATAGGTGTCGGAGGAAGATTTAAAAGTTTGTAATCAGGATGAAACCTTGTAAAATGAATAGGTACATCGGGACCGATTTCCCCTATAATCCAATCTGCAAGATTATTTAACATTTTATCCGAATCATTAAGTGTCGGAACAACAAGATTTACAATTTCAAGATGTACTTTACTTTTGGAAACCTGCTTTATGCTTCGCAGTACCGGTTTCAATTCTGCCGAACAAACTTTATGATAAAAATCTTCACTGAAACCTTTTAAATCAATTTTAATTGCATCCAAAACTTCGCACATTTCTTTCAGTGGTTCCTCGTTCATAAACCCGCAGCTAACAAGAACGCTTCTTAAATTTTTCTTTTTTGCCGCTCTTGCAGTATCGGTTAAATATTCCGTGAACACTGTAGGTTCGTTATATGTAAAAGCAATAATCAGAACATCCTGCGATTGTGCAGCGGATACAATCTTTTCCGGTGAAATATACTCGACGCGGATATCCTCCGGACTTGATTGAGATAATTCCCAGTTCTGGCAAAACTGACAGGCTAAAGGGCATCCGGCAGTTGCTAAAGAGTAGGCTTCACTTCCTGGGAGAAAATGATAAAAAGGTTTCTTCTCAATCGGATCTATATGTATCGCAATCGGCCTGCCGTAAACAAGACTTTTCAGATTTCCATTAATATTAATTCTTGCACGGCATTTACCTTTTTCATTTTCTTTGATGATGCATCCTTGTGCACACAAAAGACATTTAACTATCGTCTCTTCGTGATCATATTTTTTATAACCGGAAATTTCGGATGGAGAGTGACAAGACGAACAATTTACATCTTTAGTTTTCGTCGATAGCCAATACCGAGCGATTGGAGAATTTTTGTAAAGCTCCAGTTTATAATCATCCTGGAGTCGATGATCTACCCATCCGTACAAATTTTTTATCAATCCGGGAGATGATAAAAACATATATGTACCGCCAAAAATTAAACCGGATTTAGAAATGAATTTACGTCTTGAAAGAGTTTGTGGTTTCATGTTATTACTGCTAAGATTTTAATTTATAAAAATCTTTATTCAGCAAATATCCCGTCTTTGTAATGATAAAGATATTCGGTTTTGGGATTAATAACAATAGTTAATTGTAACAATCTGAGTTAACATAAACAAATATTAGGAGTGGAATACGGGCTTCCTCTTAACTTCTCGAATCAAATATTTTTCATTATT
>CAZKUR010000075.1:0-18929 GCA_964556005.1 uncultured Ignavibacteriaceae bacterium
GTTGAATAAAAATCCGTAACATCAATTGAACCGTTGGCAATGCCTCTGTATGCGAGATCGTGATCAAGACCGGTAACATTTTTTTGCGGTAGACGGTATGAATTCTTCAGACCCGGCCAGCCGTCTCTTCTGTCCATAAATTCATTGCTGAAACCGAATCTTAAATCAGGATGATTTTTTAAATCCGAAATTTTATCGATATGAAGCTTTGCGGCCAATGCTTTTTTCATTCCTAATGCATAAGTATCATTGAATCCAAGTGGCTTGCTCATTTTAATATGATAAGCTGCAAGAGTATTTTTGAGCAGAGAATCGTTAATGATTTTTTTGTCTTCGAATATTTCATGCTTAATTGTTCCAGTGTATTCGGCATAAATATCAATATCGCCTTTAACCAATGCATCCCAGAGTACGCGTGTTCCGCCCAATTCCTTTAGATGAATAACGTTGGGATCTTCAATCTTCCCGAGCTGGGTTATAATTTCTCCGAGAATTACCGATTCCGTAAATTTTTTTGAACCGACTTTAACCGGGTGGCCTTCATTCTGCGGATAAATGTTTTGAGTAAAAATTAATATAGAAAAGAGCAATATGTATTTTAAAATATTATTCATTATTTAGATTTACATTACCTCTTTGAGCAGTTATGAATTTTGAAACAAATTCATCAGCGGGATTATTTATAAGATTCGTTATATTGCCTTGCTGAACAATCTCACCTTCTTTCATCAAAACAATTGTGTCTCCGAAATAAACAGCTTCACTTAAATCATGCGTAACAAGCAAAACTGTTTTCCTCAATTCCTTAAATATGTTTTTCAAATCTGTTTGCAGATCGAAACGTATTAAAGGATCGAGAGAACCAAGTGGTTCATCCAAAAGCAGGAATTCCGGATCAAGCATTAAAGCACGCATTAAACTTACTCTCTGCTTTTGCCCGCCGGATAATTCCGCAGGGTATTTTTCCAATCCATCTGCAGGAAATTTTGTTAATTCAACTAATTCATTTATGCGTTGTTCAATTTTATACTTCTGCCAGCCAAGCTGTTTTGCCATTAAAGATACATTTCCCTCGGCGGTCAAATGAGGAAATAAACCTCCATCCTGAATTACATAGCCCATTCGTCTTCTATTAAATATCAGGTTTGATTTATCTAATTTGCTTGAATCAATTTCAACATTTCCATTATCCGGTTTTACCAATCCGGTTATAATCCTAATCGTAGTAGATTTGCCGCAGCCACTCGGTCCAATTAGTACAGTCGTTTTTCCTTGTTCAATTTCAAGATTAATATTTTTTAAGACCTGCTGGGAATTGTAGAACTTCGATATGCTTTTTAATTGAATCGACATAAAAATACATCCATTAAAGAAAATAATTTACACAAAAATTTTAACTAATATGGAATATTATGAATTATACAAATGTAAACAGCTATATGAGAGAATAGGTTTAAGGGATTTAATTATGAAATGCGATCTACAATTTTTTATTTTAATCGCAAATCTTTTCTAGGCGGCGATCGCTATTTTTCAACAAGCACAACCTGTGCTCTGTCCGCCTTCACTACATTAGAGAAGAAGTCTTTGTATTCGGAATAATTTTCCGCAGGGATAGAATAGACTTTTACTTTAAGCTGCCTAACAAATAAAATCTCTTTTCCCGAAATTTTTTCCGTTATTGAAATAAAGCTGCCGAATGATGATTCAATATTAACTTCATTTGGCAGAAATTCTATTGCATATCCTTCCGGTAAAGTATAATAAACCGAGTCGACATCATAATAAGGATAATTAAATCTAACCGGAGATAATCTATTTTCCACATCCGGCGGAACATATGTACGGCGTTCCATTAAATTGGGTTTAAAGAATATCCGCTTTCCCGATAACGTAGCGTAATTTTTTAATTCGGCATCCAATTTAAGACTTACTTCCGGGTTATGCTCCATTACTCCTTTAAAGCTGTAATTTTTTAGCTTTAAATTCGGAGCGGAGATTAAACTTAAAACCCACCTCTTTGTTTCTTCGGGAGAAGATTCGAGAACTGATTCTCTGACTCTATCCTGCTGGTCGCCTTTCCATGAAGTCGTAACATCTATATCTGCCCAGCCAAAAGAATTCAAATTAACTTTTGCCTTTCTTTGCTGCATATTTTGTTCGGGTAAACTGGATGGGGTTCTTACTACAACACCTCCTTCCGGGGTAAGCATAAGCGCATTCCGGTTTTCAGTGAACCAGCCCAACCTTCCGCACTGCATTGTTTGACTCGTACACTCCAGCCAAACCGTATCCTTTTTTAACGGAACAGCTACAATTACATGGTTGAATTGATCGCTCGGGAATTCTTTGATAAAATTGTAACGGTGGCTGCCGCTTCTAATCCATACGGCATATGCGGTAATTCCGGCCTGCTTTAAAATTGAGATCATATAATTCGATAAAGCTTTGCAATCGCCGTAACCGCGTTCATTAACGTAAGAAGCATCAAAAGGCTGCCAGCCCCCTATTCCCAATTGCACACTGACATAACGGGTACGCGACTGCATGTATTTATAGAGAGTGCGGATTTTTTGGTGTGCATCTTTCTCGTCTTTAACCATTGCTTTTATATTTGCAGCAGCGGAATCCGGCAATTCATTTTTACCGATAGTCAAATCATAACCCCATTTTCCCAAAGATTTCCACGAGCTCATATCACCCACAAATCCATCGAAATCAAATTTACCGGGAGCTATTCTCACGACCACGGCGGCATCCTCAAGCGCATTTTCCACTGCATCTTCGGGAAGCTTCGGCAGATTAACTGCTTCCCATGTATAATTTTTTTTCCCGTCGTCAAATGAAATTGAAGGCTTAACCGAATCCTGGCTGCACCAATACCGAAGGCTGTCGTCTCCGGGAACCGATACTTCAAAGCTGCTTATTTCTACGGGGTCTACTGAAGCGCGGGAAGACCATGATGGCCAGCTTATAAAGCCGTCGTGCGATTTTTCATAATCGAATTCAACTGTGTAAGGAAATTTGTCGTAATAGAGTTCCGCAATTTTAATGCGGTTATCTTCATAAAGCGAATAATTACTAAAAGCAGGATAATCCTTAATATCGCTATCTTCAAGTTCCCTGACTTCATTTCCATCCGCATCATAAATTTTTCCTTCTAAATCTTCAACATCGGAAAATTTATCGTACCATAAATATATTTTCCCTTCATCCTGTTTACTTTTTTTGAAGATTGTTACTACATATTTTATCTTTTCTACAGCTTTGCTTTCGCCGTCAACTTCAAATCTTTTTAAATCTTCACGAACAACAGCGCCGGCATCCTTCGATAAATTTGCAGGAATATTTTTTACGTCATATTTATTACCGGAAGATATTTTATCCTTTGAAAATATCTTACTGGAGGATCCCGAAATAAAAAAGAAAATACCAGTTAATAGTAATACTGCAATTTTCATTAATTCCCTTTCTTATTGTCGTCTATTTTACCGGCTGCATTGTTTTTATTGACGGAATTATCTTTTATTTTTTCAAGAACTAATTCTTCCGATTGCGCGTTGATTATCAATCCGTATAATTCTTTTAACTTCGAATAATATTGCGGATCTATTTGTATGCTTCTAACATTCATCCTGCTTGAAATTTGAACATTACCGCTGTCAACTTTCGCTTCCTGTTCATATACAAGGTAATTTCGACCCACGGTATAGCGGTGATCTTTTATAGATTCTTTTATTTTATAACCGGCAGGTATTTTTATATTGACAATCGAAGTTAAACTGCTTTTGTACCCGTAGTCAACCGGGAATTTTCTTACGGCGGATTTAAACGGATTTTCCCTCATTCTATTTACGACGAACGGATTTATATAAATCATATCGCCGCTGCTCTGTGCGTAATCCGGGCTTGATGTCCAAACGGTCAGGTTCAAAGGCTTATTTACACTATCCTTGTTCTGTACATTTACTGAATCGATCGTGAATCCGTATTTTTCGGTTTTTAGTAAATCTTTTGCGGCTTCCTTTTCTTCTTTGCCGGAAAAATCATTCCTAACAATTAAAGCTGCATATCCTTCATATTGGGCTTCCGTTTTACATTCAACTGAACCGTCTTCATTCAGGTTTACCTTGGTTGTATAAGAACTGGTTTTCTGACGTCGTGTTTTAAAATTTACCCAGTCAGGTGAGCCTTTTTTTACTACAAGGCCTTTAACATTAAGGACTCTTGCAGGAATTAAATCGATCGGACGCAGCGGATCGGTAGCATCTAAATAATAATATTCCGAACCGATCTTAACTCTTGCAAGCACATAATTAAATTGACGTAATATCGGGTACAAATCCTGTATTTTGCCGTTGTCTCTTGTACTTAAGATTACCGGGTTACTTTCTATGCCTTGGCTCTTAAGAAGTGAAAGAAGCAAAAAAGTTATCTCGGCATCGCTGCCTTTTTTCGAATCCAGTACCTCATCGACATCTTTATCGGCAAATACACGGTCTTTATCCGTGCAGACTATGGATTTGGCAACCCAGTTGTAAATTGCATTCATCTTTTCAACCGGATTTGAAATTCCCGAAGTAATTTCTTTTGCCCTGTCTTCAACATTTCCGGTCACATTTATTTCCTTATAAAAATCATTTGCATCAAGCATTTCTTTATTAAAGGAATCCCAATCCTGTAAAAATTGTTTGGAATATCCGGGTACGTTTATCGAAGAAAGCTGTATTTCAACTTTATTAGTATAGTCGTGGATTGTTGTTGTATACGGTTCATCACGAAGTGCAGGAGCATCCTTCACAACCCATCTGTATTGCGTACATTTAACAAAACCGCTGCCGAAAAAATATGCTGCTTTATCTTCAAAATACTGGTTTACTTCTTTAGTTTCATTCACCGCGAACGGTTCGTATCCTCTTATAACCGCCGAGAAATTTAACCCAATAGGCGACTTAATCCTGTACTCACTCCACCTTACTGGTTCGCTGTGCTGGAATTCCCAGTTGCGTATATATCCAAGAGAGTGTGAAATAATCTTGTAATGAATTTCAATTATGCATCCGGGCGTCAAGCCTGGCATTGTAAACTTATATTTTGTGTAATTATCTGTTACTTTCTCTTTGAAGATATCATCATCATCCAACTCTTTATCTTCCTTATCTCCGTCTTTATCCAGGTAATAAGTTTTCCCTTCAATTTCATCCATATCTTCCTCGTTGGGATTTATTCCGATGCTTCGCGTTCCCCAATCATAGCCTTTATCGTTGAAGATTTTTATTCTTATAATCCTATCAAAAACAAGATCAACTTCATCATTTAAATACGCCTGGCCGTAATCGCAAAGTATTAAAGCGGATGCATTAGTATCTGCAGGAAACGATTTCATTTGAAGGTCTTCCATAGGAATATCGCCGTATTCAACAGGCGGATCCTGTGCGTAGGATAGATTGGAAAAGACGAATAACACAAAAAGTAAGAATGTTGATAAAAGAACGGTATAGAGTTTCATTTGATTTCCCTTTATTTTATTCAATAAGAAATTCGTATAGTGTTCACCGTAATTAACTCTGAAAAAGCCTTGATTTTATTGGTAATAATTTAAGCTGATGCTGACCGTAAGGTTTAAGATTTGAATAAGCCGTAAAGATTATTAAATGCAGCCCCAATTTATAAACTAATAATATTTTATTTCCCATTTCAGAATTCGTCCCCGTAAAAAACCAGAATAAATTAATTATAAATTTAAATTACTACTATATTTTTTATATGTCAACCTTTTAAGGATTAATAATAGTTTAAAATAACTAATCCATTATAAAAAATTATATCAAGCGTCATTATTTATTGATAAATAAAATAATAGAATTTTACCTAATAGTACGAAATTAATTAATCATTCCTTCCAGGTATTATGGAATTGTCTGAGCTAAAATTATGTTTTTATAATTCCCTAGCTATTTTAAGGTGTCACGGGTTGTTAAACAAAAATTTCAATAATTATTTATTCACAAAAAACCTGTACCCCCAGGGTTTCAATTTGAAACTTGCTTCGGTTGTAAAAGTTTTTTTCTGACGGGTGAATAAATTGATATAATCTCCCGCCATTTCTTCACCGTTCAGCTTAACGTTTAATTCTTTACTTGAAAGATTGAATACCGCAAATACTTTATCGCCGTCTTTTTCTCTTACGAATGCAAAAACGCTTGAATCCGCATCGGACGGAATGTTTATCATCTTTCCGCCTTCATCTCCGTTCCATAATGCTTTGTTCTGCATCTTTTCATTAAACAAAGTTGTGTACAATTTTCTGTATTTAGATTTCTTCCAGACAATAGTATCTTTTTCAAAAAACTTAAGACGTTTGTTAAGACCTGCTTCCTGCCCGTTATAAAGAAGCGGCATTCCTTTTATTGCAACAGTAAAAACACCAAACATTTTCGCTGCACCGTCAAGTCTTTCGAATACAGTTCCGTTCCAGGAATTTTCATCGTGATTGGTTGTGAACCTCATCCTGAAATCGTTCATTGGATAAATGCTGTCTTCTTTTGCAAAATAGTTTCTTATATCGTTTGCGTTTTTCTTTCCTTTAGCAACATTGTTCATTATATGAAGCAGTTCCCACGAATAAGTCATATCGAAAGCTTTTACCTGCAATTGAGGTTCTTCAGCTTCGGCAAGCATAAAAACATGTTTTACCGAATCCAGAGAAGCTCTTGCGGCATCCCAAAATTCGACAGGAACCATACCGGCTACATCACACCTGAAGCCATCTATGTCTGTTTTTTCAATCCAGAATTTCATTGCGTTGATCATGTAAGTCCAAAGCTCTTTATTGTCGTAATTCAAATCGATTACATCGGACCAGTCTTTAACCGGCGGCACGAAATTTCCCAAAGAATCTTTCGTATAAAAATCGGGATGTTCTTTCGTCCATACATTATCCCACGAAGTATGGTTGGCAACCCAATCAAGAATTACATGCATACCCATTTTATGAATTTTTTCAACTACCTCTTTGAAATCATCAATGGTTCCGAAATCCGGGTTTATCGCAGTATAATTCTGCACGGAATAATAGCTGCCTAATTTTCCCTTCCTGTTTTTTACACCAATTGGATTTATCGGCATAAACCAGACTATCCCGACTCCAAGCTTTTTTAATTTTGGAATAGAAGGTTCGAATCCCTTAAAAGTTCCTGCGTTAGAAAACTGCCTGATGTTGACTTCATAAATTGTTTTGTTGTAGCTCCATTCTGGATGCTCGACAAATGTTTGAAACTTCTGAGGGAAAATAGAAACAGAAGTGAATAGTGAAATAATTGAAATGAAAAGAATATTTTTTATGCGGTTATTTGCTTTTTGTGCTGTCATATTTTATTAAGCTTTATTTAAAAATATAAATATATTACAACAATAAAATACTACATGTTCGCGTTCTAAAAAAAGGTACTTATAAAAAATATTCGATTTGATAGCTCAGAATATAGGTCATTAGTAATTTGGAATTCAAAATCTTAATTGTAAGGCAAATTAAAACGATGAAGTTGCAGACTTATATTTTAAAGTATATATCTTATACCAAATATTCATTTCTTGATATTAATTTAGTGAAGAATTGTTTTTCCCTCAATTTATTGAATTTTGAATTTTTACTTTTAACTTGCTTGTCGCCTATATCTTATAAATAGGAATATCGCCTTCTTCTTTATCATGATTTGATTTTTCACCTTCATCCGTTGAAGATCTTTCGTCTTTTTCCAACTGGTTCAGGGTTTCATCCAAGCTTTTAAATCTTTTTAATAGCATTTTTTGGCGTGATATTTCATCATTCAGTTTTGTTCTTATTGCTGTAAGCTTATCGACTTCAGCTTTTTGCCTATCTCTTTGAACTTTAATTTGCCCGGCGCCGGATTTTAATTCGGAAAGCTCTTTTCTTGCTTCAATAATCTGGTCATTCAATTCAGAAATAGTCTCTTCATACTTACTGACTTCTTTATCGAGTACGTTTTTACTTTCCTGCATTTCCGAATACCTGCTTCCTATCGATCCGAGCAAATCGACAACATCCTTTTCAAGCGAAATCTTTTTATCCGATAAATTCTTAACATCAATTTTCAGATTTTCATACTGATTTTTTTTCTCTTCAATCCTGCTGTCGAAATTTTTGATATTCGATTCGAGGTTGTTTTTATGTTCACTTAAGCCGTCAACTATTTCCTGCTGAGAGCGGAGTTCCGAACTTTTAGTGCTCAAAGATTGTTCAAGCTCTTCCAGAGTTGTCTGCTTTTCCCCTATTGAATGCACTTTTTCATTTAATTCATATTCCTTGTTTCGAACGACCTCTTCAATCTCAATCTTCTTTTTATTTACATCATTTAAATCCTTATTAATCTTTTCGAACATTTTTGTAAAACGTTCTTCAAGAGCCGAATTTCCCTTTTCTATTTCTTCTTTCTTTTTCAAGAGATCATTATACATTTCATCGTATTTATCATACTCGGCTTTTACCCGTTCCAATTCTTCATGATTTTTCTTTAACGTAGAATGAACTCTTTCACTTTCCTCTTCCTGATTTTTAACGTAAGAAGTCAAGTGAGTATGCCGGCTATCGAGCTCTTTAATTTCAAGATCGAGCTTCATCAATTTTTTTGCTTTAATTTCGAGGGATTGTTCGGTGTTGAATAAAACCTTCTCTTTATCATGCAGGTCCAGGGAAAGCTTATTTACCTGTTCATTTAATTCCTCAAGTTCACTTCTTTTTCTTGTTACGCTGCTTTCCAGATTCTCGAATTGTATTTCAAAAGAAGTTTTTGCTTCGGCTTTAGCTGAAATAATATTAGATAATTCCTTGATAAATTCCTGCTTTTCTTTTACTTCGTGTGACAGGCGGTTTACTTCATCCGAAAATGATTTTTCTTTTTCTTCAAGCAGTTTAAATGATGTGGTTTTTGCTTTCTCTTGTTCGAATAGTTCCGAAATTCTTTCCTTTATTTTTTCTTCCGCCAACTGCAATGAAGCAATTTGATTTTGTATGTCCTCAATCTCATCTCTTTTTTTTGAGATTGATCCCTGAAGATTTTTTTCCGATTCGAAAAGCTTCGAAATTTTTATTTGTATTTCGTGGTAATTTTTAGAAGCCTTTTGATATCCCTCCATATCAAACGCCTTTAGCTGTTTCGATTTAGCCTCGATATCCATGCTCATTACTTTTTCACGCTCGGACAACTCGTTTATTTTATCGAGTGATTTTTTTATTTTATTTTCCAGCTCCGATTTGTATTGCTCCAGTTCGTCAATTTTTTTCTGCGATTCATTCTCCTGAACGTTCAATGCTTCAATGCTCGGGAAGAGTTCTTCGTTCTTTGCTTTCGTTTGATCAAGATTATCGATTCTTTTGTTATATGATACTATTCGATCCTGCAATTCTCCCTTCATTTCATTTAGGCTTGAAATACGTTTGTTTAAAGCATCGATTTCACCATGCTTGTCTATTCCTTCTTTTTCAATGAACTCCAAATTTTTTAACAAATCGTGTTTGTTTTTACTTAGATCCGAAACTTCTCTTCTTAATTTTTTTAATATTTCTTCAAGGCTGCCGATCGAGTCACCCCGCTCCTGGATAATGGAAAGCTTTTCCTTCAACTCTTCATTTTCTTTTTGAAGGTCTTCTAATTCTTTTGAATTGAAAATTCCCATTTTAAAAACTCCAATATGAATTATTTTTTATAAAAATTTTTATATCGTTAATAAATACAAAATTTATATTGCTCTTGCCGTGATTTTTGAGCGAAAATATCCGGCAATTTTATAGCTTGTATATGCGAAAAAGAATGCCGAAGCTACGTCTATCGAATAATGAACGTGCTGCAGGAGCAAACAAGCAGCAACAATTATTGTACTGATAAGAAAGACAATTTTCAAATATTTTTTATTAGTTATTAAAAATAATAAAAATAACGTAGCCGTGTGCCCCGAAAAGAATAAATCTTTTGTTAAATTTTTACCGGTTCCCAAGTATTTAACCAGCGGATCGACCAATAATATCATTTTAGCAGGAGGATTCAACGGCATCAGGTACATCATTAAAATTCTGATAATTACAAGTATAATATAAGATTGAACGGCTAATAATAAAACATCCGGCGTTTTAATAAAATTGATAATTCCGGCTAAAAGTGAAAGATAAATGAGTAAAAAAATCAGCCAGCTTAGATTTACGGGATTAAAATTACTTAGGAGCGGATCGTTTAACGTCACACCATTTCTCAATTCAATCCAGTTAAGAAACTTTGTTAAGAAAATTAAACTGAATAGAAGCAGAGTAATTGTGATAGTGAATTCAATTTTAAAAACCGAATTTTTAAAATAATCTTTCCATAACATGGGTTTAACTTTCATAATTCCGACATTACCCGATTGTTTTTATTAAAAATATGAAATTATTTGCTGATATTTTTTTGAGGTTAAACAAATAAATTATTTGATTGAAGATTCCCTCATATAAATTTACGAATTTTTAATTTGAATAAATTGGCTCCGGATCATGGATAATTGAAATGCAAAGGAAAGAATTCAGCATTCTACTTCGGAGAGGGCGTTTAATAGTTCGTGCTTTGAGAAAGGTTTGCTTAAAAATTTGTTTATGCCGGTTTTATAAAAACGATCGATTTTTGTTTCGTCATATTCCGTAGACACAACGATAATCGGCCTCTTATAAATATCATTTTCTTTTATTATGCCACATAATTTTAATCCTTCATCCCAGTTATTCTGGTTTATATCAAAAATCAGCACATCAAAACTATGTTCCGAAATATCGTCAATATTAAACTTTTTATAATTATGAACTTCCACATCATACTCATTTTTTAAATAAGCGTTTATCAGTTCGAACGATTCGCTTAAGTCGTCAAGCATTAATATTTTTTTAAAATCGTTTTTGTACGCAGCTTCACGGAGTCTCATTTTGGGCTGGAAATTTTTAGACAGGGGGATTGTAAAGGTAAATGTAGAACCGACACCTTTTATACTGTCGACTAATAAAGAGCCTTCGTTTTTTTCTATATATCTTTTGGCTAATGCTAACCCCAAACCGCTTCCTTCATAGTTTCTTCCGATTTTAAGATCCTCCTGGCTGAACGGCTTAAATAAATGGTCCATATAATTTGTGGAAATGCCGACGCCTGTATCTTTAATTTTAGTAATTGCCAGTTCTTTGGATTCGAGTACATCGATTTCAATTTCGATAAAGCCCTGCTTGGTAAATTTAACGGCATTTTTTAAGAGGTTATTAACTGCGTTTTCCAGGCAGTGAACATCTACATCAACAAATACGGATTTTTCTTTGAAGTTGGTTTTGATCTCAATCTTTCTGTCCTTTGCGATCTTCCTGATATTTTCGATGTTTGACATGATAATTGAAATCAGGTCAATCGTCTCGATTTTTAAATCGTAATTGCCTGCTTCGATTTGAGCAAATTCGAGCATTTGCGTTATACTCTGGAATAATCTTTCGGTACCGCTATGTAAATTTTCGAGGTAGATTATGTCTTCCGAATTTAATTTGTCTTTTAAATTTTCTTTAATAATGGCGGAATAGCCTAAGATAATATTCAAAGGTGTTCTTAATTCATGCGAAAGTACATTTAGAAAAGTATTCTTTAACCTTTCTGCCTCCCTGTTTCCGTCGCGCGCTTTTTTGACTTCTTCTTCGGCAAGAATCGTATCCGTTTGATCCTCATGCATTAACACAACAAAGTCTTCGGAGTCGAGAGTTATATAGGAAATTGTTGTTTTGAAAATCGGCGGGGTAATTTCATTATTTCTTAGAAGTGTATCCGAAAAATTATTAACTACCTTTTTATTCTTTTCATAAAATACTTTTTGAATTACGGATTGTAATCCAAGTCTTTTAACAACCGGGTCGTCAAATAAAAAATATTCTTTTAATTCGGATAACTTGTAATGCCATAGTTCGGAAAAAGCTTTGTTTACATACACAACTTTTCCTTTTACATCGATTATTTGAATCGGCAAATCTATCGATTCATATAATGTGTTTATATATTTTAAAACTAAGTCAGACATAATTAATTAAGCGGCAAAGTAAACCGTATTACTGCTCCTTCAAGTTTATCTAAAACATTTATTGTACCGTTGTGCTGATCGATAATGCTTTTGCACAGAAACAAACCGTAGCTGTTTTTATTCCCGGTGTTTAATTCAAAAAGCGATTTTATTTTTCCGCTCGGAAACCCCGGCCCGTTGTCTTCAACCATGACCGAAATTTTATTTTCCTTTACAGAAGATTTGATAAAAATAGTTGCATCTTCTCTTGCTTCTGCGGAATTTGTAAACAAATGAACCAGCAAATGCTGAATTGCTTCCGAATCATATTTACACGGCGGAAGCGGGTTTAATTCTGTTTTAAATGTTACAGAATTAAAAGTTTTCATCGGCGAAATATATTTAATTACAGATTGAATTGTTTTATTAAGATCTCCGCTATCTTTATTCAAATTCATAATGGAAGTTTCAAGCAGTACCTGTGCATACTTTTGAATATTCCTTATACTATCGATTGAGACTTTTGTTTTTAATTTCAACCTGTCGAATAATATAAAATCGGAATCATTTCTTTTTACATTGGTCTCATTCAAATTTTTTTCAAGAGTTCTTTCAAGGCTTTCGGTTTCAAGCAGCGCCAGATGAACTAATCCCTGCAAAGACTGACCGATTTCAGCATCAATGCTTGATTTTAATGCCTTCCTTTCGGCAGATATCAACTGGGTGTTGGCCTCCTGCAAAGCATTGTAAGCTACGATCTGCCCGTTGTACAACTGGGCATTTCTAATAGCTGTAGCCGCCTGCCCGGCAAGTATTTCAAATGTATCGGTTATCTCTTTAGCTTTAATTTTGTGCAGGTGTTTACTATCGACATATATTACTCCTATTTTTTTATCGCCGGTGATAAGGGGCGAACATAAAATAGTTTGAAGCTCAAGCCTAAAAATACTTTTGCTGCTATCATAGTTGGTATCGCTTTGTGCGCCTTCAATAAATTTGGATTGGCCGCTGCGGTAAACATCTTCAACAACAGTATTGCTGACATTGAATAAGGATTGCGGCAGCTTATTATCTCCAGAATCCAATCCTATTCGGTAATCGAGTTTCCCAGTTTCATTTTTTAAAACAATAAAACCCCTATCGGAATTCGTTAATTCAATTGCATATTTCAGAACCAGTTCCAGTACATCTTCAAGTATAAGGGACCGGTTTATTGTATTAACGATATCCAGGATAAGATTTAGATTCTTTACCCGCTCACTGGATTCATCTTGGGTAAGGCTTTGATTCAGTTTATTGTCTAGCTCTTGCTTAAATTCCGAAAATTTCATTGTTTTATATGTAAAAAATACCTAAATGTCTGTTAACACTTTTCAAATATACTGCAGAAACCTAAATTTTTGAAGCTTTTTAAACTTGAACCTGAAAGAAATCCGGCAAGTAGTCAAATTCAAAGAAATTGTACAACATTCATTCCAGAATTAAGACTAAATATTCTTCGTTAATCTTTCAATTTTAGTCAGCATCTGGGGAACATTTACCTTTTTAAAGTAATAATAAGAGGCATTGAGATAGGTTAGAGCTTCAATTTCCTTTTTAATTTCCAAATATAAAACTCCTAATTCATACGAACTTTCGGCTGCATTCTGTTCGTTTTCAAGCTCTTTGTTCATCCTTATACTGGTAAGCAAAAAATTTTCCGCAGCAGGATAATTTTTTAAATTCCTTTCAATAATTCCTTTTATTTTATAAATGTCGGCAATCGACAGCCTGTCGTTCAATTTAATGCAAACTTCAAGTGCTTTGCCGGCAAAAGCATTTGCAAGTATAAAGTCTTTATTCCGGGTGTATAAATAAGCTTTACTTAAATAAGATACTGCAAGCGACGGCAAATAATTTATAAATGCAGCGTGCTCTAAGCTTATATCGAATTCAACCAGCGCCTCATCAACTTCGTTTTTCTGTGTGAAGAGAACACCAAGATTGTGCCTTATTTCTGCAATTCTTTTGAAATCTTTTAATTGCTCATAGATAATTAATGCCCGTTGAAAATATGTGAAGGCAATATCAAAGTTCCCCTGAATTGTATTTAAAATTCCCAGGTTTATTTCAAGCATCCCGACAAGAGAATTATCTTTTTGGGGATTTAGAAGGGACAAGCTTCTTTCGAAATGAGAATTTGCCTTTCTTAAATGACTTCTATCGCCGGCTATTGTCCCCAACAAATTTTCGCATTTGGCAGTGTCCTGGTAATCTTTTTGTTTTTCAAAAATCTTTTTTGCTTTCTTAATGTAAGTCAGGCTTTTTTCCCATTGAGCATGTCTGCTATAAATATTTCCAAGAGCAAGAAGAGAATGTGCGGCTACATTTTCGAGTTTCGATTCGTTTTTAATTTGATTTAAAATGTTTTCATAAACCGATGAGGCCGATTGCAGCTCTCCTCTTGAAATGGAGATTTCGCCTAAATGAAGTAAAAATTCTACAAATTTATTTTCAGTTAATTTCCTTTGAGCAAATGTAATAAGCAGGTCTATGTTAAGAAGAAGATTATCCCTTTGAGTAATCTCCCCCTTTAATTGTTTTCTGTTAATTTCCGAGATTTTTTCTAATCCTGTTTTATCTAATGGAGCAAACTCCTCCAGTATTTTTTTAAATTGAAGGATGTCATCTTCACTAAAGTAACCTATTAAAAAATTATCAGGTACCGGTTTTTTATTAGACACTTTTTCTTATTTCATTTTATTTGTTATCACATTTAATATCTATTTTTGATATTCAAATAAGAACAAGACATATCATTGAATCTGTATATTTAATATTTTTTAATTTTTTTACATCAAATCCTGCAAACTAATTCTTCAACAATTTAAATGATAAAAACCATTCCCACGAAGTCCCGCCCTTCCACCATGCATTTGCGATTCCCGCAGAAAAAGTTGATTCCAAATTATACCAATGTTTAAAAACTATATTTATTTGAGCACCAAGGTCGACCCATTTATCGTTTTGACTCGAACTGACTAACAAGCCTTGAGAATAAAGGTCAAAGTCAATATGGCTCAAGTAATGCTCACCGATGCCTGCCCAGCCGAACCTAATCGGAGGAAAATCGTTTTCCAGCATTACTTTACCGAATTTATCGGCATCTAAACTGTAAATAGGAATTCCCGGGAAACGGAAAATTTTTCTGTATTGTTTAACATCAACATTTTCCACTGCTCTGTTTCCGAAACCGCCGAAGAAAAATAAAGCCTGAAACAGTTCATCGTTTTTAACAGCATATCCCGATGCTACTTTAAGATGGAAAACATTGTGAGCGAATGCCCATGTAGTAAAGTGATCCCACTCACCGTAAATCTGCCCGGCATATTGAGGATTTTTGGGATCGGTCCCGAAACCTATAATTGTTCCGGTAAAATCATTTCCATATTCATAATCCGAACTGCCGATAGTTTTTCTTAAGTCTTTAACATTAAAGCTTGTTTGCCCGACCAAAAAATCAGGCTGGGAAACATGAACCAAATTATCATTTATAAATTCAACTCCGGTGTATAAATCCAATTGGGTTTTCTGCATAATTTTAAGAGGATTATCATAAATCCAGTAATGTGAATTTTGGGCTGTTAATTTAGTACCGATCATTCCTCTTTTTCTGTTGTTAAATAAATCATAAAAATCGGTACCGTTATAACTGTATTCCAGCAGGTACTGTTTTTTATATTCATACTTTCCTTTAAAATGATATTTCGGACCGGAAGGCATATCGTTGAAAGGCGAAATTCCAAATTCCATTGTCAGTTCCTGTTCAAAAAGAGGATCGCCGACGTGAACGAAAAAGCCCAGTACTTTTTGTTTTTGAAATCCTGTAATAACAGGAATAAAAGTCTGCAGCTTTAGATTGGCAAGTCCGCTGTATTGTTCCTCTTTTCTAATTTTCAAAGCAGCTTCGGTATCCTCGCCTGTTTGAACTGCCCAACTTAAAACTTTTGAACTCTTATCGAGTATTCGTTCACCCATATATTTAATTGCAGGCAATTCACTGGCCGGTTCATTCGGAATTATTACAGGGTAAAATCCTTCCGCACTAAACTCAAAAGCAAAAATTGAAGCGGGACTTATATAGATCGGTTTAAATAATCCTAATACAGTATTGCTTAAAGGTGTTATTTGCGAGGTTGCAAAATCATACCTGTAAATATTTGAAACTCCGTTTGTATATGCATTCCACAGCAGGAATTTTTCATCAGGACTCCATGAAGGATTATCCGGAGAACCGGAATCGGTGATTGTTTTATATTTAAAGGATTTTCCGTTCAACAATTCGTTCCGATTTGCGATTACTAGCATCTGATCACCGTTTACCCGGTGAATTACTATAGCTAAAAATTTTCCCGATGGGCTTACTGACATACTCTCGACTTCATCACCCATGTCAAAACTTGCAATCTGTGTTAACGAATGATACGGATATGGGGAATAAACTAACGAGGCAATACCACCGGAATTTTGTATCCCCCAGAGTTCGTGCATTTCCGGTGAAATTGTCAGCTCTCCAACCCGCGCATTTTTAAAAAGTATTTTTTCGTCTTTTGTTGCAGGATCGAGTACACAAATATCACGGTATAGCTGATTGTTTTTTGTAGTATAAAAAAACAAATTTGATGCGGGGTCATAAGCTGTTGAAGCAACCTGGTACATGCTGGGAGTTGGCAATGAAGCTATTTGTGTGTATTGCGAGGTAAGAAGATTTAACTCTTTTATTCCGGCGAGATGATTCGGCCTATGATAACCGAAGATTAATGATTTACCTGTATAATCGAGATATTCTTTTGTTACCCAGCCGGTTGGCTCATCAGTCAATCTTTTTATCGGAGTTATGGGAGCAGATTCAATCCTTGCAATATTTTGCCTTTGAAATTCCTTTTCATTTTTTATGAAACTTTTCCAAGCATCACTAAAATCAACTCCATACACGGCTTTAAATTTATTTTTAAATCCTCCATAAAAATCACCGGGCTGTGCTGTAAACCAGTCAAGTAATTTATCAGCGCCGTATTTTGCTGCAACATAAGAAGCAAACCTTGCGCCGTATAAATAAAATAGAGTTTCAAGCAAAAAATTATTATGACTTAATGTAGCATCAAGACTTAGTTCTGTAGGAAAAGTTTTATTCTCAAAAACCATCGACCTAAAATACATTTCATCGAAATTTCCCAATATTCTTCCGAAGCCACCGCTTAACCATGTTTCCATAAAAACTGCAATTGATTCCTGGTGCCATCTCGGCGTATATCTACCAAAATTTGTAAGCAGCGAAAAAGGAATAGTCATCGGTTCGACCTGCTCAGGTGAAACTTTGCCGAAAATAGAACGCGTAACGGATTCAATACCTGATGCATGGTCGTTGACAACAACATGGACAAGCTCGTGGCTGATTATCCATTTCAGTCTGTCGTTAAACGGAATATTTTCGTAGCCGGGTTCAAGCGGTTCTATTTCAAGCCTGATGTAATTTTCAGGGACAGTGGTGGTTGCACCAAATCCGTAATCGCTGACATCATAGGTATTAATTACAATTTTTTCCGACGGTGTATAATGAAATAATTTCATTAATACTTTTAGAGCAGCTTCTGCGGATGAAAGGATATGAGGTACTAATGGAGAATGCGACTCTCTGTAGACAACTTTAAAATGTTCGCTCTCCTGTTCATACCATCCGTCTCTTTCATCTTTGGGATATATCTTTATCAAAAGATCGTCGCTTCCTCCCAGCCTAAAAACTTCACTTGCTGCATATTTGTTCCCAACATTAAAATTAAGCTCGGCGGAATAATTAAAATTTTTAGCATCAATATCCCTGACAATTCCATTGCCTCTGAATTTATTTATACTGTTCTCATCAACTTTAACTCCATTTAGACTAAGAGTAAAAATTCCGTCTTTATAATAACTGTTAAAAGAAGGAATTCTTTTATTTGATCTGATTTTAATCAGCGTTCCGCTTTCTCTTTCCTCAACGGAAATCGAAGGGATATCAAATCTGCAGTCTTCTTTTGGAGAATGAAAAACTTTTTCGTTAAAAACTAGAGAGCTATCCGGCCTATCATTGCCGACAAGTATAATATTCGGATCTATAAAGTAAAGCTTTCTATCAAGTGCGATACTAAGAGGCTCGATGCAGTAATTTACCGGTATATATATCTGGTTATTTAAAAAATAAGTAGATGTCGGTAACTGATAAATTTGATTTTCGTTCTTTGATTTATAAAAAATATTTACGAATGGATTTTGCGCATTAAAACGCAAATCATATTCGGAAAATTTTAAATCCAGGCTTTCCGGCTTGTTACTTGTAGAGAAATTAATATTTAGTACTGATGCAAATCTTTTGATCGAAAAATATAAAATATCGTTTTTTTCAAAAGCGGGAATGTAAGTCGTATCGTTTTGAATAATTAATTTTAAATAAGATTGAGAATATATTTGAACCGAAAGGAACAATAAAATTATTATTAGAAAAGTTTTCTTCATGGCAAAAATGTTTACTATAAAAAACAGAAATTAAATTGACAGAACTTTAATATTTGAAATTATAATTACTTAAATTTTCAAGCTGAATTTTTGCCTGCGTTATATCTATCATGATTAAAAATGTTTTCAAAAAAAAGCCTTCAATATTTCAATTGAAGGCTTATATAATGGTTTACGCAATAGCTGTTAACTCAGGAAATGAGTTATCTCACAAAACCGTAACGGCTACCTAATTCATCTAATTGTGAATTAGACCTTACGAATCCATATCGGCTACCTAACTCATCTAATTGTGAATTAGACCTTACGAATCCATATCGGCTACCTAACTC
>CAZKUR010000076.1:0-18739 GCA_964556005.1 uncultured Ignavibacteriaceae bacterium
GCTGCCACGGAATGCCCTCCCCTGTGAACAATCCGTGACAGCTTAAATAGTGCTGTAGAAATGTATAATACGGAATATTATTTCACAAACTCTTCAATAGCATTAACTAATTTTTCAGGTTTTTCAATCTGAACCATGTGCCCGCAGTTATCAATCTGAACAAGCTTGCAATCGGGAATCTGTTTTGCGCCCTCCCAATAAACATCAGAAGGAAAGCCTGGATGTAAATACGGGTTAGGAATCAAACCGTCATATCTTCCGTATACAACTAAAGTCGGAACAGAAATTTTATCAAGCTTATTATAAGTAGGTTCATCGAGCATACCGTAAACACTTCTTACAACTGCATAGGCATACTTATCAAAATTTTTATCCTTCGTCATGCGGGTACGTTCTTCTACCATCCATTCCCATTTATCTCTCCAGCTATAAAAATTTGCCGAAAGATTTTTTCGTATACCCTCTTCATTGGTATTCACAACTTCAGAAACAGTCATCACGCTTTTCATCCAGTCGCTTTCTCCCTCATTAAATTTTTCAAATCCTGCAGGAGAAACTAAAATTAATTTTTCCAGAGTTTCAGGATATTTTAAGGCATACATAATCCCGGTTTGCCCGCCCATTGAATGCCCAACGAAAATAAATTTATGTATATTTAAATAATCAACTACCCTCTTTACCTGGTCGGCAAAAAAACTCATTTTATATGAGTAATAATCTTTTTCCGATTTGCCATAACCGGGTAAATCGATAGCAATTACGCGGTACTTTTTTGATAATTCAGGAATTACATAACGCCAGAAACCAGCGTTACTTCCAAGACCATGGATTAGTACTAAAGTTTGCATCCCTTTACCGGTATCGATATAAGATATGTAAGGGTTATCTAAAATCTTTTTAGTAGGGAATCCATAATTAATCTCGGCAAATTTTAACGGTGGGGAATTTGTATAGATGAAACCGGAACATCCGGTTACTAAAGCTGAAGATAATGCAGCCATAAGAAAACCAAGTTTAATATGAAATAAATTTCGTGAAAAAAATATTTTATAACCGCAAAGACTAAGCTTACCCGGAAGATGAATATTATTTTTTATAAAGTTGAATATTTTCATTTGTCCCTCCTAAAACATTAACCAGCTTAGTGAAGTAAACACTACAAACGGGTCTTTCGGAATTGAAGTGCTATTGTCATATTTAACTGCCGGTGATTTATAAAAATCTCCGAGATGAAGATACCCGGCGCTTAATCCCAGGGTTAAGAATACTTTTATGTTATATTTCAATTCGAAATTTATCTCCGTACCCATGTATGAAGCTCCGCCTTTTGGTGTAACATTACTGACAGCAGACGCAACAGTGACCTTGCCGTTAAATTTGTTCGGGATAAAATCTTTCGAAAATGTTATGAAGCCTGCAGTAACTCCAAGTCCCATATTGGAAATATCCTGTACAGCCGAATAATACCTGCTTACAACCTGTGCATCCGGGAAAAGCAGCAGTGCATGATGAGAACTGTATATACCCGTAGGTGTTCCCCATTCATTTCCCGTAATAACACTTGTAAGCTTTTTATCTTTCATCCCGTTATCGTCGCCTGAGGTGTAAAGACCTTCAATTGATATTTTGTCGTTAGCAGTCATACCGTATTTATACGCCAGCATTCCGTTTGCTGCTACGCCGAAGATAGTTCCGTAGCTCCCGGCTGAACTGCTGACATCCGAAACAGTATCAATAGTTCCGAAGTTAGACATTACAAATCCATCTGCCCACCATCTTCCGGCAAGAAAATCACGGTTGTAAGCAGCATGCGTACCCGCCCAATAAATATTTGCTTCGTATTTTTGCGTCGGCAGGCTAATTCTTACAGCGCCATTATATTCAGCAAGAGTACTATTTAGACCTTGCCCTAATACAGATATTCCACCGGAATTTTTACCCCTGTCTCTTACAAACCAGGCGTCCACTCCTACTTCCAGCAGCGGCTGAATTCTTGACTCAGCATCAATCATAAACAAAGGAACGCCGTCTTCTTTTTGAACTTGATTTTCATAAAGAAGGAAATAACCAAGACGAATTTTGTTAGTCTGATTTAACGAAGTGAAAAAATTTAATCCTGCTCCTTGTGTTCCCCAAAAACAAAGTTTGTAGCCGCTCGTCATTGCAGTATTGACAGCGGTAACATTCGGATCCCTAACATTGTCGAACATACGCTGCAGCCCGAGAACAAAATGCCAATCATTTTGAGTTGGCTTAATTTCAACGTTTGCCATTAAAGTTTGTAAATTAACCTGGCCTGCATTTATCCCGCCGCCGATATTTCCGCCTACACCATAAGCAGCATCGCCCCAAGTAACATCGATTTTAAATAAGCTTCTAAAAGTTGCGGCACCGTCAAGAATCGACGGCTTATAGATTAGCATCGGAACAAAACGCTGCTCTACATAACGCGCAATTTGATTCGTAGTGTTGGTGGTGTTGGGTCCGAATAATCGCCCGATAATTTGTCCGCGTAATAATTCATTTGTAGGCACAATATCGGATAGAGTTCCTTTTACAAAATAGTATCCTATAAATTTTAACTCCGGTGTTTTTGCGTCAGGAACTTTTTTTACTTTAACCGTGTCCTGGCTAAACATTGATGCAGGAATTATAAATATTATAAGAAGAATCAGTAAAATTTTATTAGTCATCTTACCGCTCCAAAAATCTTTTATAAAATTACCATTGAGAAACAAAAAGTCGTAATGTTAGATTTGATTCAATCTAATATTACGACCCATAATTTTCTTATTGCTTTACATATTTTTGAACATAAATGTTGTACTTAACTCCTGCTATAGTGGTACTTCCGAAACCTCCCTCTGCAGTAGGCGCAGAAACACCTGCCAATGCCGGGTCGGTTTGAATCACTTCGTACGTCATATTATTTCCCTCGACAGCAAAAATACCTGTAGCAGTTACGGTTGCCGGTGAAGTTTGATTAGCAGTAATTGAATATATATCAGCACCATTCGTTGATGAAGTTGAAAGCGTATCGGTATAGTTGGATTTTGTCATATCGTAGGTACCGCTCAAGGTAGTTGTAGTATTACTACTGTCAGTTTGTACAACGGTATAAGAATTATTTGAATTAAAGGTTGCAACGATTTTAATTATTTTGAATGGTGCAACCCTAAGTCCGAAAGCTACATTTGCGCCTTCCGATACCCAGGTCCCGACTATAGGATTGGTTTCTGTCGGTTGCGGATTAGAGGTTGTGTCATTTTTATTACAGGATGTAAACAAAAACATGCCTGCCATTACTAAGATAAATAATAGATTTTTCATAATAGCTCCTTTTAATTTGATGAATGATTATTTAATTGTTCGTGAATATGTAACAATTCTTTTTTATTGACTTTGCCTGCTTCAGTTTTGGGAAGTGCTTTTAGAAATTGAACCGACTTGGGAATTTTGAACTTTGCAAGATTACCCTTGCAATAATTCAAGATATCTTCCTCACTTAAAACAATTTTATCTTTTAATACAATAAATGCTTTGCCGACTTCACCCCATTTTTCATCCGGCACACCAATTACAGCCGTTTCCTTAATCCCATCGTTTGTATATAAAAATTTTTCTATCTCGGCAGGATAAACATTTTCTCCGCCGCTGATGAACATATTTTTCTTCCTGTCAACTACATAATAATATCCGTCATCATCCCTTTGTACCAAATCACCTGTGTGAAAATATCCGTCTTCAATTGATTTTTTTGTTTCTTCTTCATTATTCCAATAACCCGGAGTTACAACCGGGGATTTTAACCACAACTCACCCACAGTATTATTTCTGCATTCATTTCCTCTCTCATCCGTTATCTTTGCTTCAATGTAAAAATTCGGAAATCCGATTGAACCTTTTTTTCTAATTGCATCATCCTGATGTAGAGAAAAGCAATTCGGCCCGACTTCCGTAAGGCCATAACCCTGCCTTATAAAAATTCCTTTCTGATGCCATTTGTTTATTAAGGGTATTGGCATCGGTGCACCGCCGACAATCGCATAACGGATAGAGGATAAATCGGCTTTACCAAAGTATTCAAGATCGGATATCATTTGAAGCATTGTAGGTACACCGAACAAAATTGTAGTGCGTTCTGTTTCCATCAACTTTAAAATTATTTCCGCATCAAATACATGCAGCAATGTATGGGAAGCACCATGAAACAGGAAAGGAGTAAATAATACGTTCCACCCGCCCGTATGGAAAAACGGTGCAAAGCTTTGCGTATGATCATTGGAAGTTAAATCCAACCTCAAACCCGTGTTTACAGCATTCCAAAACAACATCTTGTGACTAATCATTACTCCTTTAGATAAACCCGTTGTTCCGGCAGTATAAAGAATCATTACAATGTCGTCCTGATCGAAATTTCTTTTTTGTATTAAATTTTTCTCATTAATTTCATTAATTAGGAAATCTGTTATTACATCAATTTTATTTTGAATAGGAATTTTAGATAGAGATTTTAATTCTTTTACCTGCTCAGAATATTCCTCTTCAAATAAAAGAAGTTTCGGCTCTGCATCAGAAATAAGAATATCAAGTTCAACCGGGGTTAAACGAAAATTCAACGGGACTAAAATTGCACCCGTTTTTATACAAGCTAAAAATAAAAGAACATATTCCGCTCGGTTTTTTGAGTATACCGCTATTCGTTCACCCTTTTTTATTCCGAGTTCATTCACTAAAAATTCAGAGAGTGCATTTGTCCGCTTGTTGAATTCCGAGAAAGTCCATTTCAGGTTTCTATTATATTCCCTTAAAAATAATTTGTTTGGAGTATAATAAGCCCACTTATCAAGCCAATCAGTTTGCATTATTTCTCCTCTCCAAAATTTTACTTGCCGTATAAAGAATTATTCCTGCAATTAGACAAGCGGCCGGACTAAGCAGCATCGTATGTCTCATTACGTCCGGGAATTGTGTTACATTTAATAAATCGTTTAACTTTCCGTAAAGCGGAGGACTTATTCCATAGCCTATAGCATTTACAACAAAGAAATAAATACCAACGGCAAGACCTCTCAAGTTTGGTCCTGCAATATCATTTACATCAGCAGCAGCGGGACCTAACCATGCAAGACCGATTCCAAGAAGAAGCATTATCAAAATAAATTGCATGACAACACTTGTTGTATTCAAAAGGATTAGCCAGAACGGAACGCTGATAAACGCTATCATACTTGAAAACAGCAGTCTGCCTCCAGCACGTTTTACTTTATATTTATCTGCAAGCCAACCGCCCAGAATTGTACCGGGTAAACCGCCGGCAATTGTTCCTATGCCGATCCATAAACCGATTTGTGCGAGGTCTAGGTGTTGAACCCTGTTGAAGAATGTCGGAAGCCAAATAGAGATGCTGTTTGAAGCGATTGCAAAAAATGCATAGCCGAGAATCAAAAGCAGAAAAGGCAGATTTCTAATAAGCGGCTTCCAATCTTTACTTTCATAAATAACTTTCTTATCGCTGATTCCCCTTTGCGGTTCTTTTAAGAAGAGTATTAGAATTACAAAAACTAATCCCGGGAATCCTAAGAAATAAAAAGCATAACGCCAACCGAAAGCATCGTTAATCAATCCGCCGAATAAAAATGCAATGCCCGCACCGATAGCAATAGCTGAAGAAAAAACTGCCTGAACAGTGGCACGTTTTTCGGCAGGGAAATAATCGCTTAACATTGAAAGTGCTGCAGGGCCAAGGGTCGCTTCCCCTATTCCAACCATCATTCTGCAGGCAAATATTGTCCAGAATGAATCGGCAAATCCTGTTAAACCGGAAAAAATACTCCAGACAGTTAAACCAAAAGCAATAAGTTTTTTTCTCGATACTTTATCCGAAAGCCTTCCGAACGGAATTCCTAAAAGAGTATAAAATATTACGAATGAAGTTGAACCCAGCAGCGCTAATTGAAGATCGGAGAAGTGCATTTCACTTTTTATCGGCGTAAAAAGCAGATAGATCAAAACCCGGTCTAAAAAATTCATTACGTAAATAATTGTAAGAAGACCAAGCGCATACCATGAGTACGCCGGGATTTTCTCTTTTTGCAGGGTTATTACAGTTGCATCCATAACACTCTACTATTTTTTAATATTTAAATAGTGCATTTGCAAAAGCCAAACCGCCGCCTGAACCCATAAAACAAATTAGATCTCCTTTCTTAATTTTTCCCTGTTTCATTGCATCGTCAAACGCCATCGGTATGCATGCCGAACCAGTGTAAGCAAATCTATCCATTATAGTATGGGCTTTTTTTCTATCGACTTTTAGATTATCAAGAGTTTCCCATATGCTGTTGATATTAATTTGTGTAAACATAAAGTGATCGATTTGCTGCGGCGTTATTTTTAATTTATCGCATGATTGATTTATCATTCTTGTCCAGACAACCGGATTTAATTCTTTAGGGATTTTTTTTACGAACTTTAATAAATGATCTTTATTTGAGATGACATTTTCTGTAATTGGCTGATGAGTACCTCCGGCATAAATACCCATCCAATCGTGATACTCTCCATAGGTAACAAGTGAACTTGTTAAAAGACCGTTATTCTCATTTCCACCGGATGATAAAACTACTGCACCTGCTCCATCTGCAAAAAGTGTAACGGTTTTTTTATCGGTTGGATCGAGATATTTGCTCATTGCATAAGCACCGATTACCAGGACATGATTATAATTATCATCAGATTTGATATACTTACTTGCTGTATCGATTGCAGTAACAAACCCGGCACATGCTGTATTGATATCAAATGTTCCTGCATTCTTAGCACCAATTCTATATTGAACTGCCGATGCCGTGGAGGGAGAAATGTATTCCGGTGTATCGGTTGTTACTATAAGCAAGTCTAAATCTTCAGGAGAAATTTTTGCTGTTGTTAATGCTTTATTAGCAGCTTGAACACAAAGGTCTGCGGTCGACTCATTTTCCCTGCACCATCTTCTTTCTCTAATAGTGAGATTTTCACGAAGCCAGGTATCGACATCTTCACCGAGTATGTCATTAAAGTAAGAATTTGGAACTATTCTATCCGGGGCAAAAGATCCTGTACCTATAATAATTGAATTTCGCATAAAACGTTTTTCCCTAAATAACCAATCCGCCGTCAACACTAAGTGTTGCACCGTTTATATAATTTGCTTCATCACTAACGAGAAACAGGTATGCATTAGCAATATCTTCCGGCAAACCAAGACGGCCAAGAGGAGTTTTTTCTTCTAAAGATTTTAAAATATTTTCAGGAACCGATTTTACCATTTCGGTTGCAATAAAACCGGGTGCTACTGCGTTTACATTTATACCCTTTCGTCCAAGCTCGCGCGCCCAGACTTTTGTCATTCCTATAATACCCGATTTGGCAGCGACATAATTTGTTTGTCCGAAATTACCGTATAAGCCGACGATAGAAGATGTATTAACAATTCTACCTGACTTTCTTTCTATCATAAACGGAACAACCGACTTTGTACAATTGAATACTCCGGTAAGATTAACATCTATCACTTGCTGCCATTGTTCGGGTGCCATTTTAGCAAGCGACGAATCTCTTGTTATCCCGGCATTGTTGATCAGTATATCGATCTTCTTAAAATTTTCTATCACTTTTGCAGCGGCAGATTGGGTTGAATTAAAATCAGCAACATTAACTTTGATGAAAAGAGACTTAACATTTTTCTCATTTAATATTTTTATGAGTTCGTTTGCTTTTTCTTCGTTTACATCCCATATAATTATTTCAGATCCTTCATCTGCAAACTTAAGTGCGGCGGCTTTCCCTATTCCCTGTGCTGCCCCTGTTATAACAGTTGTTTTTCCCCTTAGCCTTTGCATTTTTTAACCTTTCATATTTTTAACGTTTGAAATATTTAAAACGTTGAAATTAAAAAAATTATTTATTTGTTTAGTTTTTTACTTTTTTGAACGAGCTTGTCACGTTCCTTTATCCATTCATCTAAAAAGATACGAAAATGTTTTTCCATCAATATATAAAACCTTTCCATTTCATTAATTCTTAACTTTAAAACATCGGCCCCGTCATGATTTAAATCGAAGGATATTTCTTTAAGAGATTTTGCAATGCGTGTATTATTCTTTATTAACTCAAGATTATTTCGGAATGCATTCTCAAATATTTCAGGTTCAATTTCATAATAATCTTTGCGGTTATTTTCCGGAAACCAAACTTTTTGTATTAGCTTTTTATCACGGAGTCTTCTAATAATCTGACTTACAGGTCCTTTGCTTCTTCCAAGCTGCTTAGCTATTTCATCGAGCGATAAAGGTTCTGCCGAATAAATCAACAGAGCCACTATATGTCCCATCAGCTTATTCAACCCAAATGCCTTGTAAGCATCTCCAAAACGCTGAACAATTTCCTTCTTTATTCTTTCTTCCTGTGTCATTAGAATAACAGTTCTTAATATATTTTAAATGATTCTTAATTTAGTTAAGTAGTGAGTGGAGGAAGGTTCATATCCGTAGTGGCCTTTTTTCATTTTAGCTCCCTTATCTATCTTGTAACAGTTTTCAACGTTTGAAATATTTCAAACAATTAAAATTTATATAACTTTTGCAATAAAGTCAAGAGTTCAATCAATTTTATTTTTTTCAACAAATTGCTTTAAAGAAGTACCAATAATTTGCATCCATCCGGCAGCAAAATTTTCTTTTGCAAAATCCGGGTTGTAAACAGGAAATGTTTCCAATCCTTCATGAGTTAGTTTTACTTTTGTGGTATTTCCTTCTTCAAACAATTCGAAAGTAATGTAAGACATCCCATCATATCCATCAAAGCGCCAGCTATACGAAAGTTTTTTATTTGTAATAATTTCAGCGATTTTACAAATATGAAGATATTGATTGTTTTCATCTTTCCCGGACAAGAAGCAGATTTCAAATCCGACTTCGAGTTTAAATTCGGCTAAATTAAAATACCATTGCTTCATTTCATTTTTATCGTTAATTGCTTTCCAAACTTTTTCTACAGACGAATTAAAAGTTCTTTCAATTACAAGAGGTTCATTTTCCATTTAATTAACTCCTTATTTCTTAAGCTTTTAATTCATTCAAATAATTTTCAAGTTCATCAAGCTTTTTCTTCCATACTTGCTTGTATTTTTCAATCCAATTAGTAACTTCATCAAATTTTTTAAGCTTAGCCTCGCAGTATCGCTCGGCATCCTGCTGCCTTATTTCATCAAGTCCGTACCCGGAAGGAATCTTCATATGTTTGGAAACTGCCGCACAGCTTATTTTAAATTTTTCTGCAACTTCGTTAAGCATAAACTTTTGCTAAGCTAATATACTAAGTAATGCTCTTCTTTTGAGATCGGCAATTGGCAGGATAACATCTCGTCTCATATTTTAAAATAAAATAATGTAAGCGGTTGGTTACTAATGTAAATGAAACCATTATCGGTTGCACAAGTAATACAAAAATTATTAAAACTGTTACCTTGCTTTAATCAGCTTCACGACAAAATAAATTAGAGGAATAAATATCAATGCGAGCATTACAGGCAAAAACCAAACGGTTAAACCATCGGTTATTCCTTTTGCAGTTGTATACATCATAATTTCTAAATATGAAAAGACAACAATAATTATAAATTTCAGATATCTCATCATTTTAGTTGCAATTGTATACTGTCTTAATGCATTTTCAGCAGTAATTTTGGTGGGATAATTAAAAATAAATGGAAACTTATTAAGAATGGTAATACCTCCGAATAAAATTAATCCAACAACAGGCAATAAAAAAATAGTTGTTTTATTTCCGAAATTGTCCGCCTGCCCGGATGCATTAAAGTGAATAGGAATTGTTGCAGGTAAATTCAAATAACTAAAAATCGAAATCACCCATAAAAGGATTAGAACAATCCATCCCATTTTTTCAAAAAGCAAATCGCCTTTAGTTGGTTCTATTTTTATTCTTGGTCTTTTATTCATTCGTATAATTTTCCCTTCTTGAATTACTTAAAATATGAAGATCATTGCCGAATCAAAAGTAATTTGAGATAAACATCGTATGAATACGAATTATTTTTTAATCCAATAATTTTTACCTGTTCATTACAGAAAACATAGCTTCTCTTTTTTGATATAAATTTTCTGCACCATCAATCGCTGCTTCAAATTTATCGTTCTCAATTGCTTGCATGGATTCGTTTATAAATTCGCTGATGGGAATCCCGCCGTGAGTTTGATTCTTACCTGTTCTTCTCTCCTTACCCAATTCAGTATCGACTGACGGCGGAATAATTTCAAAAACTTTTATATTAGTATCTTTCAGTTGATAACGCAGCGACATAGTTATAGAATGTATTGCCGCTTTAGTTGCACAATAAATTGATACCGCTGATAGAGGCACGAATGCCAAACCGGAAGAAATATTAATGACTGCCGGATCTTTTTTATTCTTTAAATGCTGTACAAACAGCGATGTAAAATGTATCGGTGCGGTAAAATTTGTTTCAACTTCCAAATGCAACCTTTCAAGGTTAATGTTAATTAAATCGGAAAGTAGTTGAATGCCTGCATTATTGATTAAAATATTTACATCCGGGAAATTTTCGATTACTTCCTTTACCAGGCTTTCTCTTTGCTCAGAAATCGAGACATCGCAAACAATTGTTTCGATTGAATTATTTTTTTTCTTAATATCATTCAGGCGGTCTTCCCTTCTTCCGCAAATAATTACTTTATTATTTCTTTTTGAATATTCCTCGGCAAATCCCAGCCCGATGCCTGAGGTTCCGCCAGTAATTAAAATAGTATTCCCGGATAATTTCATAATGCATGCACTTAATTCTTAATTAAAAATATTTATTAAATTTTCTTTACAAATAAATAAAATACAACTTCCATTTACCTACAAATAATTAATCATTATTTCTATTAATGAAATTAATTTTCATCACATATTAAATATATTGATAAGAGGATTATGTTTGTCAGGTATGTAAGTATTTTTATTATTGTAGTTTCTTGATTTTGTAAGATACCAGGATTAATAATTTTAGATATGAGTTATAAAAATTAAATATTTTCTTCTATAATAACCTCAGTATTTTTTTTATCCATATTTAATTAACCTTTTTCTAAAAGCGCTTTATTAAATAGTCCATAAAAAATCTTTGATAAGAAATTATAAAATTAGTTAGTTACCTGCTCCAATAATTTAATTAAATCTTTCGTCATAAATGGCTTTGAAATGTAATAGTCGATGCACCCTTCAAGTATATCTTTTTTATCTTGTTCGCCAGCATAAGCGGTAACAGCTATTATCGGTACTTTTTCAAAACCAGGTATTTTTTTTATATGCTGGCTCAATTCCATACCGTTCAATCCGCTTCCCAAGTTTATATCCATAAGAATAACATCATAAAGTTTTTTGCTAATATATTTAAACGCATTCTCGGCATTATTTGCTAAATCTATTTCGAAATATTTTATTAAAATTCTCTTTATTACATCGCTTGCAAATAAATCGTCCTCAACATAAAGCACTTTTTTTCTTTTTGTATTCGCTGTGTTAATACCATCAAGTAAGTTCAAATTATCATAAATTGTTTCATCCGGAATAACTTCGGGAACCGACTTTTGCAAAATCGGAATTTGTACCGTAAATGTAGTCCCTTCGCCAAACTTACTTTGAACCGATATTTTTCCTCCTAATAATTCTATATATTTTTTTGAAATTGATAATCCGAGCCCGCTTCCTTCATAACTCCGGTTGGATCCTTCGCTTACCTGCCTGAATTCATCCCAAATTATATCTAATTTTTCCTGTGGAATACCTATACCCGTATCGGAAACTTTTATAATCAGTAATTCTTTTCCTTTTTCAGCTTCAATAAAAGCAGATATTTCAACGCATCCTTTGCCGGTAAATTTGATAGCATTATTTACAATATTATTCAGTACTTCACTTAACATTTTATTGTTAGTCTGCATTGAGAACGGTTTAAAATAGATTCCCTTTTTAAGTTCAATATCCTTCCGTGTTGCAGCTTTTAAAAACAACCTGTATACTTCATCGATTAAGCTTGTGATGTTTACCTGATCCAAACTGAAGTCTTCTTTTGAGAACTCTATTTTCGTTAAAGAAAGAATTTTACTTAATGTCTCAGTCAGTCTTTTAGCGGAATCCAGAATCCCTTCCGCCATAGATTTGAATTCAGGATTGGTAAGAGTTTGATATAATATTTCTGCATAACCCATTATTCCCACAAAAGGAGTTCTAAGCTCATGACTCATATTAGCAAAGAAAGTAGATTTTAACCTGTTAATTTCTTCAGCTTTTTCTTTCGCAGCAACCAAGTCTTCGAGCATTTTTTTCATCTGAGTTATATTTTCTTCAGCGGCAACAAAATGACTCACTCTTCCTTTATCATCTACTACAGGAGAAATTCTCGAAGCTACCCAATAAACTTCTCCGTTTTTCTTTTTATTAATAAGTTCACCGTTCCAATCTTTTCCCGATAAGATCGTCTCCCAAAGCTGTTTATAAAATTCATTTGGCTGAGCACCGGATTTTAAGATTCTCGGATTCATTCCAGCTACCTCCGAAAAAGAATATCCTGTGGTCTCGGTAAATTTGGCATTAACGAATTCGATCTCTCCGGTAAGATCAGTTATAAAAACGCTTACAGGTGCTTGTTCGATTGCTCTACTTAATAATCTAATCTGCCTTTCGCTTTCTTTGCTAGCAGTAACATCATGAATGATTGAATCAAGATATGTTTTACCTTCGATTTCGATTTTACTGCTGTAAATTTCAACATCTCTGATCGATCCGTCAGCTCTACTGTGCCGGTATTCGAAGAAACCTTTTTGTAATTTAACTATGTTATTCAGCTCTTTTTTTACTTCATCATCAGAGAGGGTATTCAATTGTTGTATTTTCATTTTTTGTAACTGTTCCCGGCTCCATCCGTAATAATTTGCTGCGGCTTGATTAGCATTGACAATATCCCCTGTTTCCGGATCAATAACAAGTTTAACTGCTGCATGATTTTCAAACATAGTCCTGTAACGATTTTCGCTTTCACGTAATGATTTTAGCATAGTTCGCTCTTTAGTCTCATCACGAAAAACCATCACGACACCTGTTATTTCACCATCCTTATTTTTAATTGGAGCTCCGCTGTCAAGTATAGGGATTTCTCTACCATCCTTTGAAATAACTAATGTGTGGTTTGTAAGCCCGGTATATAAACCGTCTTTTAAAACCTTCTGAACAGGGTTTAGAATTTCGTTTCGCTCAACTTCACTGATAATGGTAAATACTTCTTCAAGCGGTTTATCCCTTGCTTCAGATTCGGCCCATCCAGTTAATTTTTCTGCGGTATTATTTAAATGTTTAATCCTTCCGTTCCTATCGGTGGTAATAACAGCATCCCCGATACTGTACAGAGTAGTTTTAAATTCTTCCTGAACATCAATCAGAGTTTTATAAATGTTTTTTTGCCGGTTATTGTATATATAAGATAAACCAAGTACAAGTAAAAGTATGATCAAAAGAGTAAACAAAAAGATTATTATAGCTTTCGGCACAAGTTCTTCAATAAATTCATTCTTATCAATTTTGGCAATTAAAAACCAATCCGTGCCTTTTACCGGACTTATATATGCTAAGACATCGGTACCGCGATAATCCTTTCCCTCAAAAAAACCGGTGTATCCATTTACTGCATTTACTGCTGGAATTTCATTTCGCTTCAGAGAGAATTTAAGACTTAGTGAAGTATTTTTCTTAAATCTTAATTCATTAAGAAATACAACTCTATCACTATCTTTACGTACTATCAATGTTTCTGACGTTTTGCTTTGAGTCGGCCATAGCTTAAGAAGGGGATATATAATTACTTCCGGATTAATTCGTAATACTAGCAAAGCTATTGTTTGTTTTTCTTGATATACTATTGGAGTAATTATATCATAATAAATGCTATCATTTTTACCTTTATAAAAATCGGAATATGTAACTTTATCTTCATTTACAGCTTCGATAATTTTATTCTTCGTAATTGATTCAATCTGAACATATTGTGAACTATCTTTTATTATAGGGTTACCGGTGACAGAAGAAATGAACATTGCAGCATATTGGTACCTAGTTCGTGCCAAAATAAGGCGTTGTCTAATCTTATTTTTAAGCGCTGTGTTTTCCGGGTGATGAAGCCATTCATAAACTGCTTCTGCAAAAAAAGGAGATTCGGATTGAACGACAGCATCCACAGTTCTTTCATTTCTCCACCGAATTAACTCATTAATTTTTAACTCAGCTACAGCTTTAAGATCCTTTTCTTTTTCTTTTCGCATTGTGTCGACTTCACTGCGTAAATAGAAATATGAAGAGATAATTACTAGTAGGCTTAGTCCAATTATTATTAAAATTTGGAATTTCTTGGTAGGAAATCTGTACCGGTAATTTGCCATATTTTTCTCAACATCTTTTTCACATTAGCATTTTCTGTTTAAATTAAATAAATCAAAATTATTAAATTAACAAATGATATAAATGAAAAACTTATTGCTCATAGATTTTTCAAAAGAATTTTTTATACATAATATAAAAACACAATTATAAAAACGCCGTATATATGGTATTCTTTTAGAACAAATCAAAAGTGATAAAAGTTATCATTCAAAATTTAAAGAAATGATTTAATAGTAGTCTTCGGCCAACTGAGGATAAAGACTGGTGATGGTAGAAGATTTAAAGATTTACGATGTAAAAATAGATTTTTTTTTAATTGAAACAAAGTATCTAAAAATGAAAGTCTATATTAGTATTTGCACCATGTAAACGATTATGATATAATTGACTACAAGAAAAGTGCGGTAAAAATATTTTTTTTCCAGCACAATAGTGTGGGGCTTATAAGTAATTTTTTACAATAAAATTCAGTGTTATTTTTCCCATTAATACCATAAAGAATATACGGGAAAGTAGTCTGAAAATATGAATTATTATAAATTGAATGTACAATCAACACACTTTAAATTAAAATAAATATAATTTGTTTTTCATAAAGTTATGGCTTTTGTATTTGTGATAATGTGTGCGAGTACAATTAATCAGTTGACAATTTAATTATAGAGTTTTATTTTTGGCGTCAAAATCCGTTCGTGAGAGTCCCCCCATCTCTTGCGATGGTTAAAGGATTTAACCCAGCACTTCCCCCAAGTGTTGGGTTTTTTTATTTTTAAATAATCCTTCTCTAAGAAATTCTACCATTATATAACATTGTTGTAATTTAAATTGAAATTGGGAATAAAAATCTTGGAAGTAACCTTTTCTATGTGTGTCCAAAATATAACTTCGTCATCACGAACGAAGTGAAGTGATCTCACTTTTGAATTAAAAACGAAAGAATGTCCGCCTATCGGCGAGACCTCGCAAAGCGGGCTTCACTCGTCCGAAGAACTCCTATGGAGAAGGCTCATTCGAAATAACCTTTATTTTTTAGTCAATTATATAAGATGGATTCTTTATGTTTTGGAGTAGTATGACTTTTTTATTCGGCTGGTTAATATAAATAAACCCGGTCTCAAGGTGAAACCGGGTTTATGATAATTAATTCGATGATCAAATTTTATCTACTATGTGAACTTTTGCTTTTGAGGTTAAGTAATAAAATGCGGGAATTACAAATAAAGTTAAAATTGTTGAAACAGCGAGACCGCCGATAGCTACTACCCCAAGGGGGATTCTCATTTCTTTTCCGGCGTCGCCTATTCCAAGTGCAAGAGGAAGCATCCCGAGTATGATAGCAGTTGTCGCCATTATCTGCGGTTTTAATTTTACGGGACAAGCTTCCATTAAAGCATCTTTAGGAAGATATCCTTGTTCACGCCTTAACTGGTTTGTATAATCCAAAATTAAAATTGCATTATTAACAACAATACCGATAAGCATTATTATCGCCATCATCGAGGTAATACTAAATGCAATGTTCGTCATGTAAAGAGATAGTATAACACCGATCATTGCCAGAACAACAGTTAACATAATCATAAGCGGCTGCCAGAAACTTTCGAGTATTGCGGCTAAAAGCATATAGGTTAAGAGAACTGCCAGGAAGAATGCAAAAATCATATCGGTAACCATATCATTCATCATTTGAACATTGCCTCCCCACTTTATGCTGTACCCGGGAGGAAAATTTATAGTCGCAAGCCTGTTTCCGATTTCGGTTGTAACATTTCCAAGCGGAACTCCTTTTGCCGGTGAACCGGTAAATGTTATTGTGGTAAATTTATCCCTATGCAAAATTTTTGTATAACCTCGCGTAAACCTCACATCTGCAATCTGCGATAATCTTAAAGCACCTGCGATTGGAGAAACAACAGTTATATTTCCAATATCTTCCGGTGTTCTAACAGAATTATCATTCAGAGTTACTGTTATATCATATTCATTTCCAAATTCCCTGTATTTGGAAGATAATATTCCCTCAACAGAAGAACGCAAGGTTAAAGCAAGGTCGGAAACAGTTAGGCCTGCTTCTGTAACTTTTTCACGATCGGGGAATACAGTAATTTCAGGTTTTCCGGCACGCGAAGATTGATCGAGATTTATTAATCCCGGTACATCTTTTATTTTTGTCATTATATCATTTTTAAGCTCTTCAAGTTTATCGAGATCCTGTCCAAGCAGATAAAACTGAACCTGTGCACCGGGACCTCCGACATGAGAACCGAGATCAACTTTTATTTTTGCATTTGGAATATCCGCCAATTCTTTTACAAATACAGAAACCATATCCTGTACACCAACATCTCTTTTTTTAACATCAACAAGTTGAATATTCATCGCGGCCATGTTTGTACCGATGTCGAGATCGCTGACTTTTCCCAAATCGGTAATCATATGAGTTACTTCTTGATGTTTCTGAACTCTTTTTTCTATTTCATCAAGAACCTTTGCAGTTGCATCTAAATTATAACCTTCAGGCAATTCAACTTCAACTCTAATTTTTCCATCATCCATCGGAGACATAAATTCAAAACCAAGTTTCGGCCCAAGAGTCATCATCACAATTAGAAATATTACAAATGTTCCAAGCACGGTAATAATGCTTGTCTTTTTATTTTGAAGAACCCATCCCAGCATGTTCTTATAAATCTGAGTCGACTTTTCCTCCATTTTTTCAAACCATAATGCAAATCTATTTTTCTTTTTCTTTTCTTCCGGTAATATTATTGAAGCTAACATTGGCGTTAACGTGAATGACATTATTAAAGAAAAGATAGTTGCAAAAACTGCAGCGAGAGCCAATTCTTTCAGCCACTGACCAACTAATGAAGACATATTTGCAATCGGCAGAAAAACGACAAGATTTGTTAGTGTCGATGCAAGTACCGCTACCATTACTTCCGAAGTACCTTTAAATGCAGCTTCTTTATTCTTCTTACCAAGCTTTTTATATCTAAATATATTTTCGATTACTACTATAGAATTCGCAACAAGAACACCCACAGATACAGACAACCCCATCAACGTCATCATATTTAAAGTCAGCCCGAAAGCTTTCAATAAAAAGAAAGTTGAGATAATAGAAGTAGGCATTGAAAGAGCAACGATAATTGTCGAACGCAAATCGTGAAGAAATAAAAGCAGAACAATAGCAGTAAACAATACTCCAAGATAAACGTTGCTCATCGTATCATTAACGCTGCTTTTAACAAACCCGGATTCATCATTTACAATTTCAAGATTGGTTCCGGGCGGCAACGAAGCTTTTATATCCGGCAATGCATTCCTAATTCCGTCTGCAACTTTAACAACGTTTCCTTCGGCACTTTTTACAATTCCCATCCGCACAACATTTTCATCTTTTTCTTTGGTAACATTGTCAAAATAAACTGCCCTTTGCCTAATATCTTTTCCGGCATC
Organism: uncultured Ignavibacteriaceae bacterium; assembly: GCA_964556005.1. Taxonomy (GTDB): domain Bacteria; phylum Bacteroidota; class Ignavibacteria; order Ignavibacteriales; family Ignavibacteriaceae; genus CAZKUR01. The sequence goes on from CAZKUR010000076.1 coordinate 17,959, forward strand.
CAGAACCTCTGCAAACTGTCGAAGTTTTTTCAGACCAAAGGGTGTTTGAACCGGCATATTCTTCATTGTTTCAACATCAGCATACTCTCCTTTCATCCTTACTGTATATTCCTGGTCTCTTATTTTAAAGTAGCCTCCGGGAATATCCATATTATGAGCTTTCAGAATTTGTAGAAGCTGCGGTAATGAGATGTTATTCTCAAAAGCAGTTTTATTATCAAGAACTACCCTTACCTCTCTTTCCTGCCCGCCCGTTATATCGACTTTTGCAACGCCTTCGATTTGAGAGAACCTGTCTTTCAAATTTTTATCCGCTATTTCATATAATTCTCTCGGGTCGAGATTTCCGCTTAAGACTACATCAACAACCGGAAAAGATTTCAAGTCAACTTTTTGTACGATCGGGAGTTCCGCATCTTCAGGAAGATCATTTATTATTTCATCGACTTTATCTTTTACCTCCTGGTTTGCAACATCCACACTTTTCTTTAATTTAAATTCGATGATTACAATTGATAGTCCGTCAAGAGAATAAGATTCAACGCGTTCAATCTGACTAATGGTAGAAACAGCTTCTTCCAGTTTTTTGCTGATTAATATTTCAATTTCTTTAGGACCTGCACCCGGGTAAACAGTAGAGATTGTCACATATGGTATTTCAACATCGGGCTCAAGATTTAAGTTTAATGTAAAATACGCTAAGACACCAAATATGAGGAATACCATTATTCCCATGGTTGTCATTACCGGCCTGTTTATTGAAACTTTTGCAAGAAACATA
>CAZKUR010000077.1:0-18692 GCA_964556005.1 uncultured Ignavibacteriaceae bacterium
TATGGAAAGTTGACCGCAGCGGAGGCACAGCATCTAGGTTAACTTCGGATAATGGATTTGATATTATGCCGCGTTTTTCTCCCGACGGGAAACAAGTTGCATTTACAGGTGACTATGACGGCAACATTGACGTTTATACAATTCCGGCTGAAGGCGGACCAGTTAAGCGGTTGACATTCCATTCTGATGTTGTAAAAGAAGCGCAGCTTCGATGGGGTCCGGATAACATGGTTGTAACATGGACTCCCGACAGCAAAAATATAATTTTCCTTTCAAGAAGAAATACATATAATTCGTGGTTCGGAAGATTGTTTTCGGTTTCTGCACAAGGCGGTTTGCCTGAACAACTGCAGCTTCCAAAAGGAGGAATGTTATCCTATAATTCAGATGGCTCTAAAATAGCTTACAACAGAATTTTCAGAAACTTCAGAACATGGAAGAAATACTTCGGCGGGCTGGCGCAGGATATCTGGATCTATGATTTTAACACTAAAAAAATAGAAAGAGTAACCCAATGGAAAGGAACCGATACCGATCCGATGTGGTACGGAAATACTATTTACTTTGCTTCGGATAGAGGGCCGGAAAACAGGATGAATATATGGTCGTATGATATTCAAACTAAAAAATTTAAACAAGTTACGGATTTTAAAGACTACGATGTCGATTGGCCGAGTCTCGGCGATAACGGAATAGTTTTTCAATGCGGAGGTTCATTGTATGTTATTGATCTTCCGGATGAAACGCTTCATAAAATTAAAGTAGATGTACCAAATGACAATAAACAGCTTCGCCCGCAATGGGTAGATGCAAATAAACAGATTCGTTCTTTTGATATTGCACCGAACGGTAAGAGAGCTTTGTTCGGAGCAAGAGGGGATATATTTACAGTTCCCGAAGAACATGGAAATATCAGAGATTTAACACAAACATCCGATGCTAATGAAAGATATCCTTCCTGGTCTCCCGATGGTAAGTGGATTGCTTATTCCACCGACATAACAGGTGAGAGCGAAATTGCTATTCGTTCTTCTGACGGAAGCGGCAAAGAGCAAATACTTACTGATAGCAAGAAGGGATATTTCTACGAACCAGTTTGGTCCCCCGGAAGCGATAAGCTTGCATTTTCCGATAATGAAAAAACTTTGTGGTATATGAGCGTCAAAGGCAAAAAATTAATTAAGGTAGATGCTTCCGACCAGGATGAAATACATGATTATAGTTGGTCTCCCGATGGTTTATGGATTACTTACAGCAAGAACGGAGAAAATGATGTTAGGGATATTTTTCTTTTTAATACTAAAGAAGACAAGACAACTAAAGTAAGCAACGGAATGGATAACGATTATGACCCTGTTTTTAGTATGGACGGTAAATATCTTTATTTTGTTTCGGCAAGGCATGAGAATCCTGCTTCAAGTCAAATCGAATTTAATTATGCTACCGTAAAAATGGGAGGAATTTATGTAGCGACTCTTCAAAAGGATGAGGCATCTCCTTTTGCACCCCGTTCGGATGAAGGCTTAATTGAAACTAAAAAAGATTCCTCAAAAAAATCTTCCGGCAAAAAATGGAAACCCGGCGCGATCTCACCGATTCATATTGATGTTGACGGATTAATGAACAGGGCAGTTCCTCTCCCCATCGATGCCGGTAATATTTATGGAATTTCTACTGCAAGCGATAATATATTTTATGTTACTGTTCCGGTTCGAACAGTCGACGGGCCGCCTGTTCCGGGCGAAAAATCTGTCCTTCACAAATTTGATATGAAGGAAAGAAAAGATGAAGATTTAGTTTCGAATGTAAGCGGTTATGCACTTAGCGCCGACGGTTCTAAAATTCTGTACAGGCAAAGGAATAATTATTTTATTATGGACGTCGGTATGAAACCCCAGGCTAAAGAAGCAAACAAACCGCTTAATCTTTCCGATATGAAAATGGAAATAAATCCGGTTAAAGAATGGAATGAAATGTTTCATCAAGCATGGCGGCTTGAACGTGATTTCTTCTATAATAAAGAAATGAACGGAAAAAACTGGGACGAAGTGCAAACAAAATATGAAAAGCTTCTTCCTGAATTGAGCTGCAGAGAAGATTTGAATTATGTTATCGGAGAAATGATTGGCGAACTGCAAAACTCCCATACTTATGTAGGTGGAGGAGACGAAACCGAAAACAATTATAATCCTACCGGTTTACTTGGAGTTGATTTTGCCATAGATAAATCTTCGGGGCGTTATTACTTTAAAAAGATTTATGAAGGCGACAATACAAGAGATGAGTTTAGGTCTCCTTTGACGGAACCGGGAATTGATGCTAAAGAAGGTAATTACCTTTTAGCTGTTAACGGTCATGAACTAAAAGCGCCTGTTAATCCATACAGCCTGTTTATAAATACTCTCGGCAAAACAGTAACTTTAACTTTGGCGAGCGATGCAAACGGTAAAAATAAACATGATGTAACTGTAAAACCGATTAGCAACGAATTGAATATAAGGCTTAAAGACTGGATAGATCATAACCGTGAATTTGTAAATAAAGAATCCGGAGGAAAAATCGGATATGTCTATTTATCAGATATGGAAAGCGTCGGACTCGATCAATTCATCAGGCAATTTTATCCTCAGATAAATAAAGAAGGTTTAATTGTAGATGTACGCTATAACGGCGGCGGCAATGTCGATCAGCTTATACTTGAAAGACTAAGGAGAGTTTTAATCGGAATGTCGACTAACCGCCAGGGCTATCCCAACACCATTCCAAGTCGTGTACTTAACGGTTATATGGTTTGTTTACTAAATCATTATTCCGCCTCCGATGGAGATATTTTTCCGTACTTTTTTAGGAAATATAATCTCGGACCCCTTATCGGTACAAGAACCTGGGGCGGCGTTAGAGGAATTCGCGGATACTGGCCTCTGCTCGATGGCGGTTACATCACTATTCCCGAAGGCAGTCTTTACGGACTTGATTCGCAATGGATAATCGAGAATCACGGAGTCGAACCTGATATTGAAGTGGATGATCTGCCTGGTGATGTTGTATCGGGAAAAGATGCACAGCTTGAGAAAGGTGTAAATTATATAATGAATGAACTAAAGAAAAAACCGGTGGAAACTCCCAAGCGTCCTCCGCTACTTCCGGCATATCCGCCGAAAAAGAATTGATAATCTCTCATTTAATCGGAAAGTGAAACTAATTTTTACTCCCCGCTTCTTCATCAAAATTATTGGAATTATGAAGAAGCGGGTGAATTAAAATTCCTTTATTATATCATATTAATCTTCCCAATCTATTATTGATAACAGAAATGCTGCATTTTAATTATGCTTCAGAATTTCTTTTACTTCCTTCCATTTAATCGAAATCATAATCCATACAACCAAAAATTCGGCATAAAGTAAATAAAGGATTTTTTAATACTCAATGCCAAATTAAATGTTTTATTAGTACCAGGTTAAATAATAATTCTTTGTAGAATTAATCGGATTGTGAATGTATTTTTGACTTATCGTATAAATTGTTTTTTATTAAAAAATGAAATTATTAGTAATCGGACAATCGGTTGTAGATCATCTAAAGATTGAAGGAAAGAAGTTGATTCAGCCCGGAGGTATATTTTATACCGTCAGCGGGTTACTAAGCTGCATTAATAATAATGATGAAATATTCTTATGCACTTCAGTGGAGGATAAAAATTATCATCTTTTTTCGGAGATTTTTGATAAAGTAAATAAAAAATTTTTTCAAAAAGTAGATTCTATCCCTAAAGTGCATTTAAATCTTGAAGGAGAAAAAGAAAGACATGAAAAGTATGAAAATATAACCGATAAATTGAATGTTGATTTCGATAATTTAGATGAATACGATGGGATATTAATTAATATGATTACCGGTTTTGATATCATGCTTGCACAATTAAAGGAAATTAGGAAAAATTATAATGGAAAGATTTATTTCGATGTTCATACATTCTCCCGCGGCCTTGGTAAAAATATGGATAGAAATTTCAGAAAGATTCCCCAATTTGATCAATGGGCAGAATGTATAGACATCATACAGGTAAACCGGAATGAACTTAAAACAATAGCTGATTCAAGAAATGAAATTGATGCGGCAAATGAAGTATTAAATTTAAGCACAAGTATTTTAATAGTTACAAAGGAAGAGTTAGGTGCGGAAGTTTATACGAAAAGGAACGATGAAATTATTTCTTTCTTTAGACCTTCATTAAAAGTCAAGGTTAAAAATAAAGTAGGATGCGGAGATGTTTTTGGGGCGGTATTTTTTTATAATTATATTATGAATAATGATTTATTAAGTGCTTTAAAAATAGCCAATAAAGCAGCAGGTTTAACAGCATCATATAACGGAATTGATGAATTAAAAAAATTAAAAGATGATTTATTCTCCGGACATAGTTAAAAGACGTATTCTTGTAGTCGGGGCAAACGGAATGCTCGGGCAGCATCTAATCAAGTTCTATAAGAAAAATAAAAATGTGCAGTTGTTGGGTTGCTCCATTGAAGCAGAACCTTTGATACAGGATGTCGAATATGTTGTATGTGATATTTCAAAACGCGAACAGGTTAAACAAATTGTTTATGATTTCTTTCCCGATTTTATAATAAATGCTGCCGCTTTCACGAATGTGGATCTTAGCGAAACGGAACGTGAAATCGCATGGAAAGTAAATGTCAAGGGGGTGGAATATTTATCGGAGTCCGCAAGAGTAATCGATGCTCATTTAATTCATTTGTCTTCCGATTATGTTTTCGACGGAACCGGTGGTCCATACAGCGAAACCGATAAGCCGCATCCTTTATCATATTATGCTAGGACAAAGCTGGCGAGTGAAAATGTACTAAAAATCAGCGGAGTTATTTATACTATTATTAGGACGAATGTTCTTTACGGTGTTTCCGAATTGGGAAACGGTAAATTGGATTTTGTCAGGTGGGTTATACAATCTATTGAAGATGAAAAAGAAATTAAGATTGTTACCGACCAAATAAATAACCCAACTTTTGTAGATGACCTTGTTCAGGCAATTAATAAAGTTATTGAATATAAAAAGCAGGGGATCTATCATATAGGCGGCAGGGATTTTATTTCGAGAAATCAATTTACTCACCTTATTGCCGATTTTTTTAGGTTGGACAAATCATTTATTACACCGATTACCACTGATCAGCTTAATCAACCGGCAAAAAGACCCTTAAAATCAGGGTTGATTACTTTAAAGGCGGAAACAGAATTGGGATTCAAACCTCATTCTTATTTTGAATCCTTCGAAATAATTCGAAAAGAAATGCAATGCTGAAGAAGAGTTCACTCCATTTAGTAATATCAATTATTTTTATTATATCTATGAAAAATTTCGCTCAAGATGCATACCCTCATTGGGCAGAAGGTGTAGTGTGGTACCAGATTTTTCCTGAAAGATTTGCTAACGGCGATCCAACAAATGATCCGACGGTTGATAAAGTTTTTGCAGGAAGAAAAGAAATTCCGAAAGACTGGAAAGTAACCAAATGGACAAGCAACTGGTTTGCCCAGTCGAAGTGGGAAAAAGAATTAGGCGGCCGTTTCCGAAATCATTTGTATGAAAGAAGGTACGGCGGCGATATACAGGGAATTATCGACAGGCTCGATTATCTGAAAAAGTTAGGCGTTGGCGCAATTTATCTCAATCCAATGTTCGAAGCAAACTCGCTTCACAAATATGATGCTTCTACCTATCATCATATTGACATAAACTTCGGTCCCGACCCGGAACGCGACAAAAAAATTATTGCATCCGAAAATCCGGACGATCCGTCTACCTGGAAATGGACTTCTGCAGACAGCCTTTTCCTCGAATTAATTAAACAGGTTCATAAAAGAGGAATGCATATAATAATTGATGGAGTTTTTAATCATACGGGAGTTGACTTTTGGGCTTTTAGAGATATTGTGAAAAACCAGCAGAATTCAAAATACAAAGACTGGTATATTATTAAATCTTTCGACAATACTTCTACTCCTAAAAATGAATTTGATTACAAGGGATGGGCGGGAGTAAAATCCTTACCGGAATTTAATAGAACCAAATACGATCTGAACCCGGGTCCTAAACAGTATATTTTTAATGCCGTGAGAAGATGGATGGATCCGAATAACGATGGAGATCCTTCGGATGGAATAGATGGCTGGAGGCTTGATGTTGCACGTGAAGTTCCAATGGGATTTTGGAAAGATTGGAGCAAACTTGTTAAATCGATAAATCCTAATGCAATAATTATCGGAGAACTTTGGGAACTCTCTCCCGATTTTATTTATAAAGGCGGCACTTTCGATGCATTAATGAATTATAATTTTGCAGTTGCCGTTAAAGGCTTATTTATAGATAAGAAAACTGAAACCACTGTTTCGGAATTCATCGATGAATTAAAGAAAATTGATACAACATATCCGGAAGAAAATTTAAATCTATTAATGAATTTAATGGACAGCCATGATACTGATAGATTATCTTCGATGATAAAAAATCCCGATAGGAAATATGATTCACATGGTGATGCAAAAAATCATGATTATGATCCGGGCAAACCGGGTAAAGCCGATTACGAAAGACAAAAACTTATCGCAGCCTTTCAAATGACATACCGCGGTGCGCCAATGATCTATTACGGTGATGAAACCGGGATGTGGGGTGCCGATGATCCTCACGACAGGAAGCCAATGGTGTGGGGAGATAAAAAATATGACGATGAAGTAATTACTGATGAATCAGGTTTTCATAAAGGATTCGGAAGATATAAAGTCGCAGTAAATAAAAATTTACTGAATTTTTACAGAGAAATTATCTCGATTAGAAATGATAATCCGCCTTTGAAGAAGGGTGATCTAAAATTTCTTTATTCAAATGACAGCTTAAAATCATTTGTTTTTAGCCGGACTTACAATGGAGAAGTAATGATTATCGGTTTTAATCTTGGTGGAAAGCTTGATAAAGTCAATATCGCTGTTTCAGGGAAAAATATTTCATATACTGAGCTAATAACAAATGCTCAAGGTGATGCCATCAGTTCCGGCGAATCTTCAGTTCAGATTCCTGTTAATCTGCCTCCCAAATCCTTCAGAGTATATAAGATTTATAGTATAAAATAATTTTTTTAAAGTCGAGAGATGACAGCTTTAAGCAAATTAAATTCTTGTATAAAAATCGAACATTAGTTTTTTTCAGATAAAGATGTCATCTCTAATTTTATAGTGATTTAATATTTAACTTTTAACCATTTCACAACCTCGGACCATTTCGGTTTCTTCCCGGTGATCAAAATTCCAACTCTATAAATTTTTCCTGTTATTGGAAAGATGGAAACCAGTACAGCTACATTTATAATAAATGAAATTAGAATCTGCCACCACGGAATATCGACAAGAGTCATTCTCGCCGGCATTACCATTAATGATGCGAACGGGAAAAATGATGCAACTTTTGCTAAGCCGCTCTGCGGATTTCCCTGCAAACCCAAAGCTATGAAAAACGGGATCATTATCAGCATCATTATCGGCCACATGCCTGATTGGGCATCCTGCGGGTTATCGAATATTGCACCGACTGCCGCAAAAAGTCCAACAAATGTAACAACAGCAACTAAATAATTCAGCAAGAAATAAAAGATAAAGCTCATATTTATTTGAAGTGTAAACTCAGGCGGCAGAGCAAACCAGCTTGTTGTAATTAAAAGAATTACCGGTGTAAGCCAAATTGCCATCTGGAAAAATTCGATTATTGCCGTGCCTAAAATCTTTCCTGTCATTAATTCCATACTGCTTGTAGATGACAGAAGAATTTCAACTATCCTGCTATTTTTTTCCTCTACTATTGAATTCATTGTCATTTGGCCGGCAAAAATAAGGCTCATATATAAAAGGAAAGAAAATAGAATTGCAACAATCAAGTTTGTCTCACTTCCGGCTTCAACTTTTTGTTCTTTTGTAATTCTGAAACCGGATATATCAACATCTTTTCTTGCAAAATTAATATCCGCCTGGGATAATTGTTCGTTTTTAAAGTATAAAGAAATAAGAGCCTTATTTATTGGAGACTTAATAGCATTCAACAAGCTTCTGTTATTCGGATTTAAAGAATAGTACTGAATATCTTTTTTCTTCAATGCACTGGAAGGAATATAAATTATCCCGGTAATGCTTTCATTAATTAATTTAGGCTTAAGCTCGTTCAATCTGGCTTCAAAACTGCTGCTGCCGATATTTTCATATGAAATTTTATATTTACCGGATCTAACATCAGGCAGTGAGGGATATTCGTTCTCAAGATTATTTAATATCGCTTGCGAATCGGAAATGATCATCAGGTTTGCATTTTCATTCTTCCCCATGGATGCAACCCAGAATTGTAGTCCAATAGCTCCGAACATAAGTACCGGTATCAACACCGTCATCAAAACAAATGTTCTGCTCATAAGCCTGGTACGGAGTTCTCTTTTAATTACAGTCAAAACTCTTTTATTAAACATTTGAAGCCTCCTTTCCGGCTAAGGAAACAAAGATTTCATGAAGCGAGATTTCATCGGCACTAAATTTATTTACTATTATTTTATTTTGGACAAGAAGATTAAGAAGCTTCTGGATGTCGTCGTGCTCTTTAACTTTTATCCCGGTTGAATTGCCAAAGTCTTCAATACTTTCAATAAAATTTTCTCCTTCGAGAAATGAAATGTCGCCTTCGTAATTTATGCTTACATTTTTTGAAGCATGTTCGGATTTAATTTTATTTAATTCTCCTTCCAAAATAATTTTGCCGTGATCAATCATCGCAATATTATCACAAAGTCTTTCGGCAAAGTCCATGAGATGAGTGGAAAGAATTATCACTTTGCCGCTTTTTTTCATTTCAAGAATTATTTCGCGGAGAAGATCTGTATTTATCGGATCAAGCCCGGCGAAGGGTTCATCCAAAATTAAGAATTCCGGGTCATGAAGTACTGTACCGATAAATTGTATCTTCTGTTGATTGCCTTTCGAAAGATCTTCAATTTTAGAATTTTTCCTGTCGGCTAAATTAAATCTTTTTAAATAATTTTCTGCTTTTTTCACAATATCACTGCCTGTCTTACCTTTAAGTTCGGCAAGAAAAAGCAGCATATCCATAATCTTCATTTTCTTATAGAGGCCTCTTTCTTCCGGGAGATAACCAACGCTGTTCTTAAACTCCTGTCCGATTTTCTGTCCTCTAAAAATAATCTCTCCCGAATCAGGAATATAGATATTCATCATCATCCTGATGGTAGTTGTTTTCCCGGCTCCGTTCCTTCCGATTAATCCGAAGACGGAATTTTCCGGAACAGTAAAGCTGGCGGCATCAACAGCAGTTAAACCGTCAAAAGTTTTGGTGATGCTTTTTACTTCTAGTGCATTCATATTAAATCTTCTTTCCCATAAATGGAATAAAAATAAAATACCTTTTAAAAGATAACACCAAAACTAATTCAATGTAAAACTATCCTTGTGTAAAAATTAATAAGCGGTACAATTTAATGATGAATGATCATAAGTTCAGAGGCACTGTAATGAGGTGGTTCATTACAGCCTGGAACTTTAAGTAGTATTTATTTAAATGATGACATCTTCCCTGTTTGTATAGTTGTGTGAGAAGATGTCATCTGTTATGGTTCTTTTCGGTTGCAAACATATTTATATGAAATTGTCATTGCTTGCTCAAAGAAAATGTTTTTAAGCTTTTAACCGGTTATATTTTAACAATTTCCACTCTTCTGTTTTTCGCTCTTCCTTCTTCAGTTCTGTTATCTGCGATAGGTTTCGATGCACCCCATCCTTTTGAGGAAAGCCGGGATTTATTTATTCCCTGTGAGATAATTGCATTCATAACCGATTTAGCCCTGTTTTCTGAAAGTGTTTGATTTGATTTGTCGCTGCCGACGTTATCGGTATGTCCTTCGATACTGATTTTTAAATTGCTGTTTTGTTTTAGCATTTCGACAATTTGCTCTACAGTCGGCTGAGATTCTGGTTTAATGTCCGCTTTCCCGGTTTCAAAATTTATGTATAAAGCGATGAATCCGTCTTTATTCAATGCTTTCATCATTTCACTTGCCTGGATTTCCTGCTTCATTGCTTCCATCTCAAGCACGTATAGTGTGTAATGCTCTACAGAACTTGGTGTCCCTCCAAAGCTGCCGATTTTTACCCAGTATTCTTTGTTTTTCGAAATTAGATGAAAAGTCGCTTCAACGTCGGCGTCCAAAGCATTTGTATTTTTATAAACCATCTCTCCACCGTTATTTTTAACGGCATTCTCGTAATTCTTAATAATCTGCAAAGGACTTTTCTCTTTTTCTCCCGAGTCAAAGTTGAAGTAGTACGTTATTGAAAAAAGATTTCCCTCTTTAGTTTCGGTTTTTTCGGAGCTCATACGAAGGGTCAGCTCGTTATAGTTTTCGGAGCATTCGGAAATATAGAAATTTTGAAATTTGGTAAATAAAGGATGGTCTTTGCATCCTTCGGCATCGGTTTGAGCATTAACTATAAATGGAATTGACAATAAAAATAAAAAAGCTAAAATAATTTTTTTCATTTCTGTACTCCCTTGGTTATTATTTTATAAGTTATTCAAGCTTATAGTCTTTTCAAATTGCGTTAAAGATTTCTTCTAAAAGTATTCTTTAACCTCTATTCAACAAGCTATCAGCTTGAGTTATTTTAATTTAAAGTCCGCTTTTTCCATACACTTTGGTTCACTCCAACCCGTAAATATTAACATTGTTCGGAAATTCTATATAAAATTTAAGCGGAAGTATTTTAGTTTCTCCGGGTTCAAGCTGAACCTTCCATGTTAATTCTTTATCGGCATTTATTTCAACTTCGGTTTTTGTTGGTTCAATCAGTTCAGTTTTTATTTCTTCGTTTCTCGAAACCGGAAGCTGATCGATAACGGAAATGGTTTCTTTAGTCTTGCGGTTGTTCACTACTTTAATTTCGAAATCGTAATTCACACGTTTCTTTCCGCCGAATAGACCTTTGGTTTCAACGAACCTGTTCTTAAGATGCTTTTCACAGGTAATACTTTCATCGATTCCTAAAGCAAGCTCAAGCGTATCGTTTGGAACGACATTATTTATGAATGTCCTGTTTACAAAATCATTATCAACAAATACATTTATTTCACCTTCGAGAAACGGATAATCGTTTTTGTTTACAATTTTTCCCTTGAGATAAACTTTTGGCAAAATTTTAGGAATAGAAGTATATGAAAATTCAACCGGCAGGTCATTCATTGCAATCGTAACTTTATGAGGGCTATTATCACTTGGAATTGTATTTTTTGTTTTAAGTTCAAATGTTGTCGAAAGATCTTTTGCTTTAACATCGCTATAAACTGGAAGATTAATTTGATTATTCGAAATGATTTTTACGGAATTGGTTGCTGTTTTTTCTATCAGTGGTCTTGGAGCAACAACTAGAGCTTCGTATGTGGAATAATGAGCCCCTTCTAAAGACACATCCAAATTAACAATATTTTTTTCTATAACATTTATATTTATAGCTTCACTTCTATAACCAATGTATGATGCTCTAACTATATAACTTTTTACCGGGACATTGTCTATATAATATTTCCCATTTACATCGGTTGCTGAGCCTAATTTAGTTCCTTCGACTAAAACATTCGCGCCTATTAAAGGCTCTCCTGATTCCTTATCGGTAATATAGCCTGAAATAGCACCGGTGCCGTTCGGCAATCCCCAATTCTGATCATATGAAACTACATAACCACTTGTAGAGGATGTTGCTTCATTAAATTGATTGTTATTTTTCTTTGGCTTATTTGGAAGAGGATTAACATCTACAAGCCAGGGATCCAACTCGGGAAGAGTTTTTATAGACAAAGGATCCGTGGTTGATAATGTTACATTAATATCGTTCCAATCTTCGCCGGTTGCTTGCCGGATCATTCCGAAAAAAGTAAACTCGGCCTGTTTTGTTTTTTTATTTACACGTACATCATAAATGGGATACCAGCTTGCACTGTTAACAATATATGATGCTTTAATTTTCGCATTTGTACTTTGCGACGCATCAAGTTTAACGATTATTTCCTTATAGTTTTTTTGCTCTCCGCCCTGGTACTGTTGAATAGTTAGCTTTAACGCATTTATTTGATCTTCCAGCGCAGATCTTTTAGCAGCTTGGATTCTGATGTTTTTATAAATTTCATCCAGATTAGTTTCAATAAAATTCAGCAATTCTTTCCACTCTTTGGGTGAATTTGTTGTCAACAGGATTTTCAAATTAGCATATTTAACCGATTCTGCCTTTAAGGATTCAACAAATGCTTTCTTGCTGTCGTAAACCGCAATTTGATCATCGGCAGCCTGCATTTGATCTTTGAGTGCATCAATTTGCTTTTGCAGATCGTTTAATTTTTCTTTTCTTATAGCAGGAGTAAATTTTCTTTCAACTTTAACATCAAGAATTTTTATCTCCCCGCTTCCTTCGGCAGATATTCTAACGGTTTCATCTTTAATGTCTGTAGTTAAATCGGAAAATACAATTTGATTTTCACCTTTTTTCAGATTGACATCAGTAGAACGCGTTACCATCGCACGATCCCTGAAAATAGTTGCTTCAATAACTTTAGATTCAACCGGTTTTAATTGAGCAAAGCTGATGGTGGAAACAAATAAGAAGAGAAAAAAATTTTTCATTTTATCACCCTTTGTTTTGTTAAACGTAAAACGAAAGACGTGAGACTTTTCATTTGTATGTTTTATATCTGATTTTTCTCAAATAGAGACTTCAAAAATAAACTTAAGATGAAGCTTATTTTTTTAACGATGCTTAAGATTCTTTTAGAGATCAAGAAAAATTTAAACCATTAAATCTTGTGGTAGGACAAACATGCCAAAAAACCAAATCAATTCTTTTTACATTTAACCCCTAAAAGGCTGAATTAATTATAATGCTATTTCTTTTGTCAGTCAAGAAAAATATTCTCTAAAAAGTATTAATTATTAAGCACAATTTATTTATATTAAAAAAATTCCCTTAAATGATATCATTAAAATTTTTTTAATTAGAATAAATAATAATCGCTAAATTTTTCATCCCCTCTTCATTTTATCGTTAGATAAACTACATATTTTTCATTAATAACATTATTTTTTGATGACATTACTCACCGTTGATCTATGACTATTGCATATATTAGGTTCGATTGCTAAATATTCGACCGTTGATTCGTTGAATAATATGAAAGGATTAGTTATGTGGCAAGCATGGTTTAATTTAGCAGTAGGAATATGGCTGATAATTTGTGGCTTTATTCCATCACTTCAAACCCCGGTCAGTATGCTGGTACCGGGAGCTATAGCATTTGTATTCGGATTCTGGAGCACCTATTCTGATAAAAGCTGGCAAGGAATCGTAAACGGTGTTTCCGGCATATGGCTGTTTTTAAGCGCTGTATGGTTCGGTTTATTTATCCAGTGGAATTTCCTGGTGTTCGGAGTATTAATCGGCATTATGGCACTTTGGAATATTACTGAACATCCTCACAGAGCACATCATGCTACGGCACAATAAAATAAGTATATTACTATTTCTATTCCGAAACGATAGAAAGTATAAAAAAAAATTTATAATTAACTGATATTGATTAATAAAAAAAATCCGCTGACCAAAAAGGCAGCGGATTTTTTTTATCATTCCGGGCTAAAAATTTTATTAGCCTATAATATCAAATCTTTTTATTGAATTCATCCTGGGAAATAAATATGAGCTTGCCAAAATTTTCCAATTTGTTTAGAGGATAAATTAATCCGCTCATTGCATATTCTGATCCCTCTTTAGCGCGGTATTCATCTTGTGAATATGGAATATTGAGCGTAAAAACAGTTCTATGAATAAGAGTTCCTTTAGAATCCATAACGTGCACATAAGCATTTATGTTGCTGCCGAATCCACCGAAAGTATTTCTTATTTCTTCGGCTGTTAAATTTTTATTGAATTTAACCTGCGCAACAAGCCTTAGTGAAGAAATACTTTTGTTCTTTGGATCTACTTTTATTTCGCCAATGGTAAACGGATATTCGGTTTTTTGTTCAAAGGGTATCGCATTAAGCTGGTTGTTTGCAATATATTCTTTAATTGCATTTTCCGCTTCATCTTTAAGCCCGTTGAGATCTTTCTGAAGCCCGAATGCTTCATTCATATCCCTGCTTTCTTTAAGCTCTTTTTTTGTTTCGTCGATTTTTTGAGAGTACTTTTGCGCAATGCCCGGCAGTTCGCCTAAATATTCATTGCTGCTAAGCTTTTCCCCGCATGACTGCAACAAAAATATGATACTGATAAATAAGACAGCCAATCCAATGTAGTTTATTAATTTGTTCATAATTTTTATTTTCTTTTGTTAATAATATTTTTAGACACAAATAAAATTTTGACAAGTTGATAATAGGTTCAAACTTCAAAATAATTTATAAGAATTAAAACTCCCGGCGAAAAATTTTTAACCGGGAGCAGACGAAAATGTTAAAATATCTTTTAACTGATTCGGATCTTCCAGTTGCCATTTACCTTTAAGAATTTAACTTTTTCAGTACCGCCTTCTTTACCGTTGGTGAAAATGATTTTGTACTTAACGGTAGCAGTATTCCCGTCATCGGAAATTTTTTCATCCACGATTTTTACGTCTTTCAAACCGCCTTTTTTATCAAATTGTTGTTTTGCAGCCGGAAGAAATGCCATCAATTTTGCTTTATCTTCCTTTGTCAATTCTTCTCCGCCCTTTTTAACGTACAAAGCTACAACTGATTCGTAATCTTCATCCGCAACATTATTTATTACAGTTGTAATCACTCCGGAGGGAGAACTGCTGCTGACTGAACTGCCTTCTTCACCCGCGTTTCCTTTATTACCGCTGTCGCCGCAGGATAATAATGCGAACATGGAAAAAATTATTACTGTACCGAAGAGAATTTTTAGCGCTTTCATTTGTTAACCTTTCGATTAATGAGTACTTGTGTTAGTTAGAGTAAATTTTTTTTAATAATTTACTTTTGATTATTGAGCTTGGGACAATTAATTTCTTAGAGGTTACTATAAAATTTAGATTACACAATCTGTCTTCTACCAGATCAATCCCGGCATTTTTATATGCTTTCCAGATTAATTCCGTACAATACAATTTTGTATCGGTTTTCAAATCATACTGGTCATCAAAGCTGTATTTTTTTTGGAAACAGTTGTAAGCAAAAGTTGAAGCTTTAAGGCATGTTTTATGTGAAGACTCGTTAACACGGTACACTGCAAACTTTGCTGCATTTTCATTACTCAGAAAATCTTCAAGGCTTTGCATCTTGATGAATTCATCTTTTTCACCGGATTCAATCGGCACTGCGTGGATTACAAACGGCTTTCCTTTATGATTATAAATTAACCCGACATGAGAATATTCGGTTTCACCATCAGTTAATAATACAATTTGACTTTCAAGACTTCTGCCTTTTCTGAAAAT
Source organism: uncultured Ignavibacteriaceae bacterium (assembly GCA_964556005.1). Classification (GTDB taxonomy): domain Bacteria; phylum Bacteroidota; class Ignavibacteria; order Ignavibacteriales; family Ignavibacteriaceae; genus CAZKUR01. The sequence goes on from CAZKUR010000077.1 coordinate 15,551, forward strand.
CAGATCGCCGTTTTGGAGTTCAGATTGATGCTTTAAAATGAAAAGATAATTTTGATTTTCGTGAGGGTGATCTATACGAGGTGATAAGATCGAGAAGAAGAAAGAAAAAGATATTAATATTCCTGAATACAGCAGTACTTTCAAAACTCCCCTGTGAGTTTTTTAGAATTTTAATTTTAAGATAAAGATTCTCACCGCTAATGTCAATTAATCTTTAAAAACTGTTTTCAGATATTAAAATTTTTATTAACTGAACTTAGCATTTATTCAATCAGCAATTCTTAATAAAAAATTTATATGATATTAATAGCTTTGTAATTAAAAGGTAGGATTTAAAAGTTTCTGAATATTAAGAAGTAAAAATGTAGAAATACGGAAGAAATTAATTTTTTCGTTTGAAATATTTTAACTAGAATAAAGTATAAAACAATAATAAACAATAATAAACTTGACTATACGATAATATATTATTAATTTTTCTGTGAAATTTGAAAACTTCATGAAAGGGGTTTAAAAATGCTTGGTAAACTCGGTTTTACTGATCTGATGCCCGGGCTGAATAACAAAGATGAATTCTTTGATCGGATTTTCCATGAAACAAAAACATGGTATCGTATCTGGCGTCTAACTCTGCTTTTCATTGGACTGACATTTCTATATGGAATTGTTATGGGCTTCTACAGCGGATTCCTGCAGGCAATAACGGCAGGAATAAAAGTACCGGTGTTGTTTCTTCTTTCTTTGCTGATTTGTTTCCCTGCGTTTTTCGTTTTGCAATTTATCCTTGGATCAAAAATGCAATTGTCGCATATGACGGTTATCATTCTTTCCGGTTTTGTTTTAACTGGTGCTATTATGGTTTCATTTGCACCAATCATCGTGCTATTTGTTCTTACCGGTGGGAATTATTATTTCCTGCAGCTGCTTCACATTGCCGTTTTTGTAATTGCCGGAATCTTTGGAATGAAAACAGTTTTGGATGCCCTAAAGTATTCATGCGAACAAAAAAATGTTTATCCAAAAATCGGGGTGGAAATTTTTAAGTTCTGGGTCGTGATACTTGCATTTGTCGGAATACAATTAGCCTGGAATATGCAGCCTTTCCTTGCTGAGAAAACAGAAGGATATTCGCTGTTCAAAAAGTACAAGGGTAATTTCTACACTGCCGTAATATACTCTATTCATCAATTAACAAACCCTGCAGAGAAAGTTGTGAAATTACCTAACACACATCCTGAAATTTATATTGATACAACGGGAGTGGAGAAATAACATGCCGGTAGATGAAATTATGACGCTTGAAGAAGTTGCTGCATATTTAAAAGTAAAACCACAGACAATTTATACCTGGGCACAGGAGAAAAAGATACCGGCTGCTAAACTAGGAAAGGAGTGGCGGTTCAAGCGCTCTATCATCGATACATGGTTCAATCAGCATTTCGATGAAAAGTTTGATCACATTGTTGACAAAGCTATGAATAATGAAAAATAATTACCTCTCATAGCAGCATATTCCGACTTCTTCATCCGTGATTACTGCAAAATCGGAACGCCCGGAAGTCCATGCACCAGCATCAATATAAATATGTTTTCCGTCTTTAATGTTTACATTTACGTAAGGTTGATGTGTATGCCCAACTACGCAGATTTTTGTCTCACTGTTTTCAGGATTTTTTTGCATACGCTCAGTGTAATATTTTAATATATGGCCGTAATTTTCCAAATAAGTTTTTTCATCGGGATATTCATAATCCGGTTCTTTTCCTGACCGGACTCCCCACGAATAATTTTCATCCATCTCTATATACTTTGCATCGACAAGCAGTCCTGCAAAAAATTCATTTATTTCTCTAATGCTCAAAAATATAAACTGACTGACTTCCCATAAAAAAGCATTGGGATTTGAGAAATCTTTCCAGGTATCGGGAGTGAAGCCGTGTTCAATATATACTTTGCCTTCAAGTGCGCCAAAGCGAAAGCCGGGGAAATGCCGCAGTTCAAAATCGTGGTTGCCGTAAATAAAGTGAGTTCGCAATCCATTGAGCATATTTATTATCTGGTCATAATCGGGATGAGACATACGAATTTCAACTGCTGTAGCATTAGCGCTATGTAAACCGGGAAAACGTTGTTCGTATAAATCACCTAATTGATAAATCCGCAATGTTTGGTCTTCCAAAGCCATTTCCTCTTTTAATGAGCTGAGATGATTCAGAAAATTTAGCATTGTTTTAGCACCATATTTAAAATTGTCCAGGCTGGTATTATAAATGTACATATGCATATCGGGAATAATTACAAGGATTGCACACCTGCTTAATACGGGCCGCCAGCTATTGGGAATACGATAAGGTTTCCCTTTATTTGAAATTATTTTAATCCTCTTATTGTCTTTTATAAAGTGCTTTTTAATTTTCATTTTTATTCTCCTTCCTCCAGTTAAAGGATGAGACAGGTTCATTATTAAATTCAATCAGCCCTACCGGATATAATTCATAATTGATTGCATCGAGTTTAAACGTTTTAGCATTGCTCAACATTTCCGTTTTATACCAATACGAAATTATTCGCCAGGGATGATCGAGGTAATGCACCTCTGCATAAAAGCTCTTGTGTACTGGTATTTGAGGCAGAGAATCTTTAATAGTCAATACCTCGGGGTTATTTAAATATTTAATTACCGAACTAAGTAATGTATCGTTTAAAAAAATAAACAAAGTATCGCGCGATGAGACATCCATTGTATAGAAATCAGGTCTCTGATACCATAAATAAAGAGTGCCGGAGGAAGTTTCATATTTATCGAGAAGAACTCCGGCATCCGGGTCAACATATTTTCTGCTCCATCCTTCTGATTCTTCGAGGCGCTGTTTGCTGCCGAGACTGGCAACCGGTATTTTTGTTTCTTTAATACCTCCAGACCAATTTTTAAATAATTGTTCAACTACGAAGTACGGCATGCCTCCGGTTAATTTCCCTTTCAACAGGCTATCGCGCAAGGCAGGAGAATAAACAGTTTGATTAAACATTTGAACATCCGGTTCATGCATTATCGGATACCTGGTACAGCCTATCTGTATAATAAAAAGGAATGCAGTGAATGGTGTTATGATAAATTTGATTATTTTCATTTGTTTGCTTC
>CAZKUR010000078.1:0-17932 GCA_964556005.1 uncultured Ignavibacteriaceae bacterium
TTTATGCCGATGAAAAAATGATTAGTACCGTACTCAGAAACCTTTTATCTAATGCGGTTAAATTCACAAGAAAAGGCGGAAGTGTTATAGTTAAATCAGGAGTATCAGCTAACGGCACAACTGAAGTTTCGGTTACGGATAATGGAATTGGAATAGCTGAAAAAGACGTAAAGAGACTTTTTATGGTAGAAGAAAAAGTAAGTTCACTAGGAACCGAGGGCGAACTAAGCACAGGATTGGGCTTAGTGCTATGCAAAGAATTTGTTGAAATGCACAGCGGTAAAATTTGGGCTGAAAGCGAAGAAGGTAAAGGGTCGAAGTTTACATTCACATTGCATAAATCAAATATAATTTCAGCATAGGTTATAATAATGAAAAAGAACGATAAAAAAGGAAATATAAAATCAGCAAATAATCCGCCGCCGTTGGAAATTAAATTGAATTCAAGTGATGACACCAGCCAATTCGCTGAGAATATTATCAATACCGTGCGAGAACCTTTAATCGTTCTCGATCAGGATTTAAAAGTAGTTGCAGCCAGCCGTTCATTCTATAAATTCTTTAAGGTAAACTCCGATGAAACAGTTGGAAGATTAATATATGATCTGGGAAACAAGCAGTGGGATATTCCAAAACTGAGAGAACTTCTTGAAACAATCCTTCCCGAAAAAGCAACATTCGATAACTACGAAGTTGAACATGATTTTTCAACAATCGGAAAACGCACAATGCTGTTGAATGCCAGGCAAATTGAAAGAGCCTTTGGAAAAGAAAAGATAATTCTTCTGGCTATTGAGGATATAACCGAACGGAAAGGTATTGAAAAATCGCTAAGTGAAAAAAGCCGTTTAACCGGGGAATATCTGAAAATACTTTTGGATCACGCGCATGCACCAATTATTATCTGGAATTCTTCATTTATTATAAAACGGTTTAATCATGGATTTGAAAAACTCAGCGGTTATAACTCGGCCGAAATACAGGATAAAAAGCTCGATATTCTTTTCCCAAAAAATAAAATTGATTCTACACTTGAGTTAATAAAAAATAAAATTAGCGACGAGGATTCGGAAGTTATTGAAATAGATATTTTAACGAAAGACTATAGAATAAAGACTGTATTATGGAACTCGGCGAATATCTTGGATAAAGAAGGTGAAAATATTGTCGCAACCATAGCACAGGATATTACCAGCCGTAAACAGACAGAGGAAGCACTAACAATTTTAGAAACCCGCTATCGTCGTCTATTTGAATCGGCAAAAGACGGGATTCTTCTACTTAACGCGGATACAGGAAAGATTATTGATGTGAATCCATTTTTAATTGAGTTGTTGGGCTACTCAAAAGAACAATTCCTTGAAAAAGAGATTTGGGAAATTGGCTTCTTCAAAAATATAGCTGCTAACAAAGATAAATTTTTAGAACTACTGCAGAAAGAGTATGTACGTTATGAAGACTTACCGCTTGAAACATCCGATGGAAGACAAATCGATGTTGAGTTCGTAAGCAATGTATACCCGGTAAACTCTCACAAGGTAATCCAATGTAATATTCGGGATATAACAGAACGCAAGCAGGCTTTAGAATCTATTAAAAGTAATGAACTTAAATTCCGTACTCTTGCAGATTTTACTTTTGATATGGAATACTGGGAAGATAAGAATAAACAAATTATTTATATATCTCCATCCTGCAAAAAATTTACCGGTTATACACAGGATGAATTTATTGCTGATCCTAAATTATTGGATCGAATTATACACCCTGATGATTTTATTTCAGTTTTTAATCATCACGATTCAATTTATTCATATAAAAACCGGGAAAACTTAGGTGAGTTAGAATTCAGGATTATTAGAAAAGATAAATCTGTTATTAATATTTACCACACCTGCAGAGCAATGTACAATGAAGATAAAAAATATCTTGGCAGACGCGTAAGCAATAGAGACATTACCGAGCGAAAGCTTGCAGAAGATAAATTGAGAAGTTCAGAAGAAAGGTTTAAGATTATATTTGATTACGCGCCGGATGCGTATTATATAAATGATTTAAAAGGCAATTTTGTTAACGGCAATTTTGTAGCAGAGAAATTGTTGGGTTATAATAGAGATGAGCTAATCGGTAAGAGTTTTTTAAAGTTAAATCTCTTATCGCCAATTCAATTATTGAAAGCAGCAAAACTATTAACTAAAAATTTAGTCGGTCAAGCCACCGGTCCAGATGAATTTGTGATAAATAGAAAAGACGGATCAAAAGTTACAATCGAAATAAGTACTTACCCGGTAAAAATAAAAGATCAAACTTTTGTATTGGGCATAGCAAGAGACATCACCGTGCGCAAACTCGCTGAACAAGAATTGATCGAAGCGAAAGAAAAAGCCGAAGAGATGAATAAGCTTAAGTCCAGTTTTCTTGCTAATATGAGCCACGAATTAAGAACACCGCTTATTGGTATAAATGGTTACGCAGAATTCTTGTCTGATGAATTGAAAGATCCTGAATTAAAAGAAATGGCGGAAAATATATTAAAGAGCGGTAGTCGTTTGTCGGAAACATTAAACCTTATACTTGATATTTCAAAATTAGAATCTGAAAAACTTGACTTATTATTAAACCCGGTGGATTTAGTAATCGAAACAAAAGATATAATAAACATATTCAAAGAGACAGCCCGGAAAAAAGGATTATATTTAGGATCATCTTTTAGTAATCCGGCAATTTATTTGAACACTGATAAGCGGGCTTTCCGGTCGATAGTTAATAACCTGTTAAATAATGCAATCAAGTATACTAGCCAAGGTGAGATAACAACAAGTGTTTCCTTAAAAGATAATTTTGTAGAAATAAAAGTAGCTGATTCAGGCATTGGTATTGCAAAAAAGGATCATGAAATTATATTCGAAGAATTCCGCCAGGCAAGCGAAGGTTACAACAGGAATTTTGAAGGTACGGGATTAGGATTAAGTATCACAAAAAAGCTGGTAGAAAAATTCGGAGGTAAAATTTCAGTTGAAAGTGAAGAAGATAAAGGTTCAACTTTTACCGTAATGTTACCGCTTACGGAAATAAATGAGAAAAAACAAATACCGTTTAAGGAAACTTGCATAACCAAAGAATTTTCCTCACAAAAGAAAGTAAAGAAATTAGCGTTATTAGTTGATGACGACCCGGTTGTCTTCAATGTACTGAAAAGATATATAAGTGAAATAGTTGACTTGGATTCAATTCCGGATGCAGAATTTGCCATTAACATGCTCAAAAAGAAAAATTATGATATAGTATTTATGGATATTAACCTAAGACACGGAATTGATGGGAAAGAAGCTGCAGAAGAAATTAGGAAAATAAAAGGTTATGAAAGCATTCCAATTATTGCAACCACAGCTTATGCAATGGCGGGCGACAAGGAAGAATTTTTAGCAGCAGGTTGTTCTCATTATTTGCAAAAACCATTCACAAAGGAAGATGTTTTGAATTTGCTGAATGAGATATTCAGCGGCAAATAATGTACTTATATTTTTATCATAATTATTCTCACCTATATAAAAATCATTCAATTAAATTCATTATATGTTATGGTTCATTGAGTTAATTAAAATACATAACAATATCAGGGTGACTTATGAAAAAGAAAAGCAGATTTCTGGTTTATCCGTTAATTGTAATTGGGGTATTATTAGTTTTTACAAATGGTTCAAAGAAAAATTCTTCACCCGTTACACCGTCTTCAGACAGCAGCGGTACATCGAGTGCATGGACTGTATTAGGCAACCTCTATGCGAATAACGGCGTATACACACTTTGTACTGATGCAAACAACAACGTTTATGCGATCGGTGATTTTACCGATGCAAATAATGATTATTTTATTGCAAAAAGGGACGGTAGCAGCTTTGAATGAAATTACTTTTAAAGTCAAAACCTTAAGATTTTTCTATCAAAGCTGCTTTTACTATCAAAATCAGATTGTCTGAAAATCCATTTTCAATTCTTGCCGGTTTCTAATAGAGAATTTATTTTCAAATTTTCTTTGTCAAAAAACTAAATCTTTTAAGATCAACTTTTTTGGTCCTTCTATTGATATGTTTTTAAGATATTAAAAATTGGTACTGCGATTTATTTGCAGCACCTTTAAGTTTTAAACTATTTTTGATTGAAAGAATCAATAAATTGTAATTTAAAATAATATAGTTTTTTGGCTTATAAAAAATAAGGAGATTTAAAATGCCTGACATAGACGGCAACAACGAGGCAAAACAATATTATACGGATGTACCGCAAGAATCTAAAAGTTTCTTTTTAAAAGGATCAAACTCACTTGGCTGGGGCATGAAAAACAGGCTTGGCAGAATATTTAACCCGGTTAGCGGGAGGACAGTTATGCTGGCTATTGATCACGGTTATTTCCAGGGTCCAACAACCGGATTGGAAAGGATCGATGTAAATATACTACCCCTGGAACCGTTCGCCGATACACTTATGCTAACTCGCGGCATCTTAAGAAGTATTATTCCGCCTGATACTCAAAAGTCAATTGTACTTAGAGTCTCAGGAGGTACAAGCATACTTAAAGAACTTTCCAACGAATCACTTGCAGTTGACATCGAAGATGCAATACGTTTAAATGTTTCAGCTATGGCGGTGCAGGTTTTTATAGGTGGTGAACATGAAAGGGAATCAATCATTAACATGACGAAAATGGTGGATATGGGTACACGTTACGGAATACCGACTTTGGCAGTAACGGCTGTCGGTAAAGACATGGTACGCGATGCAAAATATTTTAGGCTGGCTACTCGTATCTGCGCCGAACTTGGAGCTCAATATATCAAGACTTATTATGTCCCTGAAGATTTTGAAACAGTCACAGCATCGTGCCCCGTTCCGATTGTAATAGCCGGAGGAAAAAAGATACATGAACTCGACGCTCTAAAAATGGCTTACAATGCTGTACGGCAAGGTGCTGCCGGTGTAGACATGGGCAGGAATATTTTCCAGGCAGATTCACCTATTGCTATGATCAAAGCGGTAAGAGCTGTTGTTCATGATAATGAAAAACCGGAGAAGGCTTTTGAACTATATAATACTTTAAAGAGTGAAAAACCTTAAAGATAAGTATTTTTAATAACACTGGCTAAGAGGAAATGTATGCAAGTATCCATGTGGTATAATAATAATGATATAAGACTCGAAGAATTACCGACTCCAACTCCGGGTTTCGGTGAGATGCTGGTAAAGGTAAATTCATGCGGGATATGCGGAAGCGACATCGTGGAGTGGTACCGTCTGCCAAGAGCTCCTCTAGTACAAGGACATGAGGTTGGTGTAGAAGTTGTGGAAACCGGTGAGGGTGTAAGCAAATTTATAAAAGGAGACAGACTTTTTATTGCTCCCAAAGTTCCCTGCCTTAAATGTCGTTATTGTTTAAATGGGCATTACCCGCAATGTACAGAAGTTAAAGACAGGTTACCAGGAGGATTTGCCGAATACATTTTAGTGCCGAAAGAACTGGTTACAAACGGTTCCTATTTGCTGTCCGAAAATGTAAGTTATGATCAGGCAACATTTATAGAACCTTTAGCCTGTGTTGTTAGAGCACAGAGGCTTGCCTCTATCGAAGAGGGGCAAACGGTTCTCATACTTGGTTCCGGTATGTCGGGGCTTCTGCATATCAAACTTGCCAAGCATAAAAGATGTAAAGTGATTGCAACCGACAAAAACAAAAAAAGACTTCAGCTGGCAAAGAATTTTGGTGCTGATCATATTATAGACGCAGCTTCTGATGTTCCGGCAGAGTTGATACACTTTAACGGCAGGAAAGCCGATGCTGTTATAGTTACAACCTCTGCTATGCCGGCATTTAAGCAGGCATGGGAATCCGTCGATAAGGGAGGTGTTGTGGTTTTGTTTACTGTGCCCGGACCTGATAAAGATGTAGTTGTTCCTATTAATGATTTTTGGAGAAAGGAGATTCGAATACTTACATCTTATTACTTAGGGCCGCCTGATATTGAAGATGCCCTTAAACTGATAACGAACAGGGACATTATTGTCGATGATCTTATTACTCACCGGCTTCCGTTGAAAGATACAGACAAAGGATTTAAGATGGTTTTAGATGGAAATGAAGCGCTGAAGGTTATCATTAAACCGCATGAAAAGTAAGTGGGAAATGAAATGAATATTATTCACACGGGGCTTGCCGCAAGCAGCGAAGGAAAGGCAGACAGGTTTTTTATCGATATACTTGGGCTTAAAAAGTCTGTACCTAAAACTCTTGATAAAAATTTAACTCAAGCTATTTTCGGAATTGATGATAATCTTTTGATAATACATTATCGTGATGAAAATGTTGACTTTGAAATTTTAGTGTATGATGATTTTAAATTGCCGGAGAAACAAATCACTCATTCATGTATTCGGGTGAACGATTTAAAAAATATTGTCGTCAAATGCAAGGATGCAGACGTGAAGGTTATTGAAGTTCCAAAGGGTGCAGGGGTTGTAACTTTTATTTCGGATTATGATGGGAATCTTTTTGAGGTGAAAGAGTGATAGCAATTTATCAACTTTTATGGAATCTCAAGAATTAACTTTTTGTACCGGTCAAACTAAGTAAAGCATTTGGTTTTTAATTACACTATCTGAACTTTAACAATTTTGATTTTAAGTTGAAAAAATTGAAATTTTAAAATATTTTATTGAAAGAGAAAATGAAATTGTTACCCGTGAAGACCTTTTAAACCATGTTTGGGGATATGATTCATTCCCCAACACTAGAACGGTTGATACACACATTGCAAACTTGCGGCAGAAGATTGAAGAAGCGCCGGAAGAGCCTAAATTAATTATTACTGTTTACGGCCTTGGTTATAAATTTATCGGATGATAATATATAATTAACATTTTTTAACATTTGCTTGATTACAATTAATATTTCAAAATTTAAGTTGGAAATGAAATTGAATCTTATTTCCAAATAACCTACAGGGTTTCAAAATGAATAATTTTAAAATTTTTACTCTTAGCTTTCTGATTGGAATTTTATTCCTGGGGACAAAAGTATTAGCGCAAACAGGGGAAGATCTTTATCAAAAAGGAATTCAGCTTGAAGAAATAAAGGGTGAGCTTGAAAAAGCAATTGAAGTTTATTCAACTGTCATCAGGGATAATACGGCAAATAAAGAAACTGCTGCATTAGCGCAACTGCATATCGGCTTATGCTATGAAAAGCTTGGTAAAGAAAAAATAGCCGATGCAATATCATCATTTAAAAAAGTAATTAACCTATATCCCTCTCAGAAAGATGCAGTACAACTTGCAAGGGAAAAGCTTGCGGCACTGAATACTAATGAAAATGATATTCAAGAAATAAAAAATGCAGTTGAGAAATGGAATAAAGCTTTTGAGTCGAAAGATATTGATAAGTATTGCAGTTTTCTTTCGAATGAATTTATTAACCGTTCGTTAGGCAGCCTTACAAAGATGAGGGAATTTATTGTTAATAGATATTTTTCAAAATGGAAGAAGATCTCCCTTACTTCGAAAATTAAATCTGTTGAAAGAACCGGATATAACTATGTGGTTGATGAAGAAGTAAATTTTGTTTATACCGATTGGAATGGGGGTGAAAAAAGTGAAATGGGCGTTAACCGGTTTTTGACCTTTACACAAGAAAAGGGACAATGGAAAGTTCTAAGTTTAAGAAATCAAATGCCGCTTCCGGGTATTTATAAAAAATTAAGTAATAAATATCCTGGAGTAGGAAACCCTTACTTAGCATATGTTTGTCAAGCAGCTCAGCGCTTTGTTTCCGTAATTGATACAAGAACCGATTCTTTAATTGGAATAATTAATTCGGGTTACGGCCCGTGCGATATAACATTTTCAAAAGATAGAGGTTATATCGCCAATTTTAATTCCAATGATATTACTGTCTTTAACAAAAAAGACAATGCACCAATTGCAACTGTTCCTGTCGGTTCGCATCCGACACAAATATTAATTACGGAGGATGGGAAATTTGCTTTGATACTTCATCAATCGGATGACGGACTTTGGATAATGACGACAAAAGACAATCAAATTATAAATAAAATTCCAAGTGTAACAGGAATTCCGCTTTACAATTTTTCCAACAATAAAATTTATATTTCGGCGATATTTACACCATATATAATTGTTATGAAACCGGATGATCAATCAATTGTTAAAAAGATAGATGTAGGCGGACGCCCGTTAAATATTGCACTAACCCCGGACGGAAAATTTCTTTATGTGGCAAACTCTATACTCAACGAAGTTCAAAAAATAAATACTCATACAGATTCTATAGTAAATACAATATCTAATGTTGATACCTGCAGAGGCATTGCAATAACACCGGATGATAAATTCGCTTATGTTACAAATGTTGTCTCAAGCAAGGTTACAATTATAAATCTTCAAAATGATAAAATTGAAAAGACTATTCCTGTTGGAAGAATGCCAACTACTATCATAATGGATAAATATAACAATTGTGCCTATGTATCAAACCAGCGTGAAAGTTCAATATCCGTAATTGATCTAAAGAAGCAGGAAGTTGTTAAAACAATTTCAGTCGCGGATAACCCGATTAGTATTCAAATGTTTCCGAATAATCAGAAATAACGTACTTATAAATTTTTACTCAGTAATTTTTTAAAAATGCAATATTTTGTACATTTAATATTATTTCCGTTTAATTTCTTCAAATACATAAGATTAAAGAGTATTCTTGGTCAGTCTAATAACTTTTCATGATCATCAGCACAAAAAAATTAAAAATATTTTAGAATATTTTTGGTGGAAAGAGAAGACAACAGTTAATTGAATAATCAAAACAATTTGTTGAATAATTGTTTGAGAAAAATGAAAGAGGTTAGCCATGAAGAATATGACTTATTCTTTAAGCTCGCTTGTGATGATAAATCTTCTCTTTATATGCACTTATCAGGATAGTAACGCAGGGCTGCAAGATAGGAATTGCCTGGAAAACCGGAAATTAAATCTTTACCCCTTGGATTCTATACCCGGTAAGGATTCAATCGTTATATACTTTTTAACAGTAGATGTTCATGAAGCAGGTTCAGATATTACGCACGATTGGCTTATTTTAAATGATTCGCAAAGATTTTACAATTTTTTAATCTTAATAAAGGGAATAAACGCATTGCCGTGTAATGCCGGACTTACTACGCGAGTGAAGAGTAAAATCAAGCAGATACTTGCCGATTCAAATTTTGTGGCTACCACCAATGGTGTGCGGCATAATCTTTCCTTTCCCGGTGCAATGCAAACATGGATGAAACTATACAATTACTTTACTGATGCCGGTGTAAAAGTAACGGCAAATCAAAACGCGAATCCCCGGCTAATTCATACTTGGATGAATTAGCTGCCTAAAGAAAAAACTAAAAAACTATTTCATCAAACTTTTGGAGAAGAAAATGTTTAAAAAGAAATATGCATCGTTTATAATAATTCTTATCATGATAACATTTACTGCATTCAGTAATTCCGAAGCCCAAATTACCTTACAATTAGGCGGCGGCGGTGGATTGACAATGCCTGAAGGTAATTTTTCAGGAACAACTGCGGATTATTATTCCGGGAAAAACTACGGCCTCGGTACAGGATTTAATTTACATGCTAAAGCAAAAATCGGGCTGCTGGGATTTTTGGTGTTCGGTCAGATTAATTATTCTTCTCTCAGCAGCGGCAGTGGTTCAATACCCGGCGGAGGCAGCATTGATATATCTCAAAAAGTTGTTTCATTCAGAGTCGGCCCTGAATTCAATATAAATCTTCCTGCTTTGCCGATTGCACCTTATTTAGACGGCAGTATTTCTCTAAATATTTTCACCAGCAATGTTACTTTCAGCGGCGTTCCGAATGTGTCCGATGCAAATTACTCAGTTAATTCGGCAAGCCGCATCGGACTTGGAGTGGGCGGCGGTATTTTATTCGCATTAAATCCTTTAATACATCTGGATTTGGGCATACATTATAATCTTATGAATCTTTTCGGAAAAAGTTTTGATACCGTAAATCCCCAGATAAACCAAAGAACAGTTTCATACCTATCATTAAACGATGATAAAGATCCGGCATATAGTTCGGGTTCAAGTACTCATATAATCGGAAATTCAAGGTCAATAAATTCATTAGAAATCACGGCAACAATATTATTTGGTATTTAAAGAATCCTGAATAATGTACAGTACTCAATATTTGGAATTCGGCTGATGACTAATTTTTAAAATAGTCTTTTTCCGTAATAAATTCAGATGAAGTTATGGATGGATAAATTAGCATAATTATGAATAGAGGTAAGGAGCGGTTATGAAAATACTTAAGTATGCAGCAATTTCGATTTTGATGATTTTCAGTGCTTGTTCGACCCTGCAGTTGAAGCCTGCAGATTTTGGATGGCCTGTTGAATCCGTTGTCAAAGTAGACGATCAGGGCAATGTCAGCGTCGATAGGTATTCTTTGAAATTTAACGTGAAAAATTTGTTTACCGAAGAAACCGGTGATTCTAAAGCCTATATAGGAAAAGAACTTAGAATTATTAGAAATTCAAAGGGTTACTATTTTATAACCGGGAATGACTTTAAGAATGTTTATGTTTTCAATACGAATGACGGAGCCTTAAAGCTCGACAATAAAATTGAAGTGTCCGATTCCACTGGTATTATTAATCCAGCATTCAATCAAAGGCCTCCTTTTGTTTCTCTTAACACAGGGAATAAAAATATAAATTTAACTGAAGACGGAATAGCAAAGGAGAGTAAGAAATGAAACGATATAGATTTTTGCTTATCTGTACGATGGTTTTGCTTGCATGGAATTTTGTATTTGCCCAGCGGGATTATGAAATCGTACATAATTTTAATGTAAAATTTTTACAGTTAGAGCAGTCCATTAAAACTGCTGATTCATTAGCACAGCTAAATCAAATTCAGGATTCCATTATGATCATTAAGCAGAATTTCCAGGATCATAAAGCACTGCTTGATAAGAGTCTTTACCCTTACGACTTTAACGGATCGTTTGCAAAACTTCAAAAAGAGCTTGACCTGCGTAAACAAGATTTCACTCAAATCAGCACGCTTAAAACTCAGGTGTCAGGCTTGACTCTTCAATTAGACACATTGAACAGTAAAAATAATGAACTATTTAGTAAAGTTCAGGACCTGGAATTGCAAACTCAGAAAGACGCAAATCAGATAAGTATGCTGAAACATAATGTTTCTATACTAATGATTTCACTTCATAAACGAGACGGTTTGATAATGGCTATGCTCGACAGTTTAATGCCGTCTGGAATTTTACAAAAAGAACAGTTGACTCAAGGAGAAAAACAGAAGGTACTTTCAAAAGCGGAAAAAGAAAATGTTATTTCAAACGTCAATCGGGCGATTGATGATAATATTAAATTTCTTGAAATTACTTCTCTTTCTCCCAAAGATATCGATAATATCAAAAGACAGCAGCAGCAGTTTCAAAGATTGTGGACGGGAATGGGCTCTAAGTTTGCGGCTCTGTATTCCGAAAAAGGAAAAGGAACGACAGACATAAATAATATCGACATAAAATTTGCAAAGTGGCGAAATGCAATTACAGCGGCAGCCTGGAGTTCAATCAGTAATAACTTTGCGAAGCATGGAATAAATCTAAATCAATTTTCCAGCGGAAATGAATTTACCAATGTAGTTACCATGCATATTCGTGATGAAATTAAAGATTTTAGGCTTGAAGGAAAAGAAGCAAAAGCCAACTATACCGTTTTTGCAGATAGTGCCTGGTTCGGAGATATTCAACCTACATGGGTTCCTTTTTTAAAGGATAACAATATGTTATCCAATGCACAGCAGGATACCATTGAAACCGCACTGGCAGATTGGCATGACGCGGTATCCCCCAGTCCTATAAGGTGGTTCTATATTGTCATTATCGTCGGGTTGTTAGCTTTATTTATTATTTACATGTTGGTCAGATCGTCAAAGAAAAGCCGGGCTGTTATCGAGAAGTCGTGAAGCTAACAGCACAACTTAATAAACCTAAATTTACTACTATACAGGTGGGGATCTTAATTTGTGATTGCATGTATATAATCCGGCTGCTGTAAGGTAGCCGGATTTTTTTTTAAGTTGAGGGATGCCTTCAAGGAAACTTAATGAATAATTCCAATTTAATATTCCTTAGCCGATTTATAAATCTCATCGAGAGTCTTCAATGATAAGCTGTCGCAATTCTGTTTATTATATTGATGTATCAACTCCCCGACACCTGAATAAATGTTAAAACCATTTTCTGTTTTCGTAAGATAAATTCTGACTCCAAAATCGGTTTTATTCTCCTCTTTTTTTAGACAACCGGCAAAGAATAATATGAACAAAAAAATAATTACTTTTTTCATGATTCTTAAAATTTTTATTGAGAATTAAAAAATAATATTATAAGTTACAAACTGAATTTTTAACAACACCAAAAATAACAACAGTTTTTGTGTTTAGGGGAAACTTGAAGGAGATGGGATAAGATTAGATACTACCCTAAGAATAATATAATATTTTAGGAGAAAATCATTTCGTATTTTGTGCATAAAAAGAGAATTAAAATTTAAACTTATTGATAGTTAGGTACATAATGAAAGATTGAATTATTAATAAGGTAGAGTTATATTTATATCGATAATGAAAAAGAAAAATACAGATGGATGAACAGGTTAATTCCAGATCAAAAGAAAATATTAAAAAGTTAAGTGTAGCCGAACGTATTTTGATAGTTGAAGATATTTGGGATAGTATTATTTCAACCGGAGAAGAATTGCCGTTAACGGATGAACAAAAAAATGAATTTTATAAACGTTTGGAGACATACTACAAAAATCCAAACGAAGGCAAAAAATGGAAAGAGGTTAAAAACAACATTCAATCTCAAATATGAGCTATTATTTAATAGTTAGACCTGAAGCTGAATCAGAATTACGGGAAGCAGTAAAATGGTATGAAGAAAAAGTTAAAGGTTTGGGTGCTACTTTCTATTAAATGTTGACGCAGCTATTAAATCTATTTTACGAATGCCTGAGGCATATACACCAACATATAAAAATACCCGCAGAGCACTGATAAGAAAATTTCCATTTGAAGTGCATTATTTTTTTGATAAAAATAATATAGTTGTTTTAGCAATATTCCATGCAAGCAGAAATCCCGATGAATTGAAGAAACGTTTCACATGTTTTTTCACAATTTTAAGACATTATTATTAACTCAATATTGAAATAGGATTTGAATAAGATCAGTTAATCATTAAACCGAGGTATCTTATGAAGGTGCAAAAAAATTACCATTTATTTATTTTAATAATTTTTTCAGCGGGATTATTTTCAGTCAATCTTACAGCTCAGATCGTATCAACACATCATCAGCAAAACGGTAAGCTCAATGTTTTTCCATCTGATCAGCCTTTTGCTTCTTATTGGTTTCCAATCGATCTTTTAAGCTGGTCACCTTCAGCAGATCCTGATGCACCGTACAACCGTTCAGGTGTTCCATTAAAAAATAGATATATAGACAGCGTAACAAATGTAAATTCAAACGCAAGATCTAACGAAGGGAAAGTAAATCCTCTTGCGGCTTTCGCTCCTACGAGCAACAATCCTTCTCAAGGTTCGCTCGATATCAATTATTATTCTTTTAGTTTCTGGCAGTATATCGATCAAATGGTGTTTTGGGGAGGCTCGGCAGGCGAAGGATTGATACTTGCACCAAACCCAACTATAATAGATGCCGCTCACAGGAACGGCGTTAAAATTTTTGGAAATGTTTTTTTCCCGCCAACTGCATACGGCGGGCAGATTCAATGGGTAAATGATTTTTTGCAAAAAAACGGAAACACTTTTCCGGTTGCAGATAAATTAATTCAAGTTGCCGAATATTACGGCTTTGACGGTTGGTTTATCAACCAGGAAACTGCCGGTGGTAATTCCCAAACTGCCTCCGACATGAGAGATTTTATGATTTATATTCAGAACCATTCCAATATTCAAATTGAGTGGTATGATGCAATGATTGAAAACGGGAATATAGCATGGCAGAACCAACTGGATTCTCAAAACGATTCCTTTTTTCAATACGGTGATACACTCGTCTCTCAAAAAATGTTTCTAAATTTTTCATGGTCGGCATCAGGCTTGAAAAGTTCAAGAACATATGCACAAAATTTAAATCGTAGTGAATATGATTTATATGCCGGGATAGACGTCGAAGCAAACGGGTATAATTCATATGTTAATTGGCAGGGATTGTTTCCTGATACTCAGCCTCATGTAACTTCTTTGGGAATTTACAGACCGGACTGGTGTTACAATTCATCAAGCAGTATCTCAGATTATTACGATAAATCAAGTATATTCTGGGTTGGTTGGAATCATGATCCAAGTAATACAACTACATCCAATAGCTGGAAAGGAATTGCAAATTATATTCCTGCCTTTACCCCTATAACCGGTGCTCCGTTTGTTACCAATTTTTGTACGGGTCAGGGACATGATTTTTATATTGATGGAGTGAAACTTTCATATCCTGCTTTATCTTCAAACGGATGGAATAATCTTTCGCTGCAGGATGTCCTTCCAACCTGGCAATGGATTGTTCATAGCAGCGGAGTAAAACTAACACCGGAATTCGATTTTACAGATGCATATTACGGCGGCAACTGCTTGAAAATTTCGGGTGATCTTTCCAGCGATAACCTTATAGAGCTTTACAAAGCCGATTGTACTATTTCATCAAATACAAAATTCGAAATCGCTTTTAAAACAGGAAATGTTGGCGCTACTAATATGCAGGTAGCATTAGCTTACAAAGGCACTCCGTCAACTTATGTTTATTTCGATGTTGGAAATACAACAACTGCAGGCTGGAATTTGAAAACTATAGATTTAGGTCCTTACAGCGGACAAACGATTTCGGCTATTGCTCTGTATTTTACAAGCGGGTACGGCAGCGGTTATCAAATAAAAATCGGGAGGCTTGGTATTTACAACGGTACAATTCAAACACCTAATACGCCGGCAAATCTTTATGTAGAAAAGAAGGTTGATGATGCGGGCGGTTTCGTTACATTAAGATTAAGATGGGATCACTCGACAAGCGATCATTATTACTACAATGTTTTTCGCAGAAACCATGACAGTTCATTAACTTATCTTGGCGGAACTGCGAACAATGCTTACTTTGTTCCGTATGTCGCTTATCAGCAAGGCGACAGCGCCGTTCCAATTTTAGTGCAGACGGTTGGAAATGACTTTGGCGAATCTGCGTTTGCCGAAACTAATTTCGAATGGTATTCACCTCCGGGGATGGCAGCTAATCCATCTCCGACTGATGGTGATTCTTCTGTTGTAAGAAATGTAATTCTTAGCTGGACTCCCGGCAATGGTGCATCTTCAAGCGACGTTTATCTTGGTACAACTAATCCTCCGCCTTTTATAACGAACGTAACGACAAATTATTTTCAAACAAGTTTGTTAAATAAAAATACTACTTATTACTGGCGGATCGACTCGAAGAATCAATATTATACAACGCAGGGAGATGCTTGGAGTTACACTACCGGAGCTTCTATCTCCGATACAAATGATTATGCTCTTCAGTTTGACGGAACAGATGATCTGCTTGACTGCGGAAATTCGAATTCTTTGCAGATAACAGGTAATCAAATTACACTTGAAGCATGGATAAATGTAAATCAATTTAAAAGTCAGCAGTATGCGGGAAGTGTAATTGTAAAAGACGAAGGCGGAATAGACTCCGGTTATATGATAAGATGCGGAGGTAACGGAGTTATAAACTTTAATATTGGAAACGGAAACTGGCACGAAATAAATACTCCGGAAAATTCAGTTCAATTGAATAACTGGTATCATGTTGCTGCAACTTATGATGGAACAGCAATGAAGATTTATATTGACGGTGAACTGAAAGCGGAAGAAAATCTGCCGGGATTAAATATAGGTAATGCAGTTGACAAAGATTTGTTTATTGGCGAATCTGCCGGTTTCCCGGGAAGAGTTTTTAACGGGAAAATAAATGAAATCAGAGTATGGAATATTGCCCGGACTCAACAAGAAATTCAAAGTACAATGAATACCGGGCTTTCGCCTGAATACTATTTAACTCCGGACAGCGGGCTTGTAGGTTACTGGAAATTGGATGAAGGATCAGGGCAGACAGCGGCTGACTTATCTTATTATGCAAACAATGCAACGCTCGGTACTTCGGCTAATCCAGATTCGAGCGATCCGGCATGGGTTGAAGCAAATATTCTTATACTTAATGTTAATGGTGAAAATAAAAATAGCCAGGTACCGATGCATTATAATCTTTCACAGAATTATCCCAACCCGTTTAACCCGAGCACTGAAATCAGGTTTCAAATTGCAAATTCGGGATTGGTCACTTTAAAAATTTATGATGTTTTAGGAAGAGAAGTAAAAACTCTTGTTAATGAATATAAACCGGCAGGGATATATAATATTAAGTTCGATGCTTCCAATTTTCCGAGCGGTGTTTACTTCTATAAGCTTACATCGAAAAATTTCTCAACCGTAAAAAAGATGATCCTGCTTAAATGATTATTGAAACTTTCAAGTTTTGTTATGTGTCCTACAACGTATATTATACAAGGTTGCTTTCACACTATTACAGAAAAGGAGCGTTTTACGACTATTTCTGCATTTAAAGAATATGCATGCAAAGAACAATATAATAAATTAGGTTATCATGTTTATTATCAGTAGCTTTACATAACCGGTAACAGACCGGAATTTTATTTATTATTTATTAGAGGTTCTTTGTGAGCACTAAGTTATTTGTGGGTTCTCTCCCCTGGTCGGTTGACGACGAAGAGTTAAAGGAAAAATTTGAAAAACATGGTACCGTAATTTCTGCAAAGATTATTACCGACCGTGATACGAGAAAATCTAGAGGTTTTGGATTCGTTGAAATGGAGAACTCCTCAGATGCAAAAAATGCTATTAGAGCATTGAATGATTCGGAATTAAACGGAAGAAATATAGTAGTTAATGAAGCTAAAGCACGTACTTAAAAAAATATTCTTTTTTTGATTTCTGAAAAAGGCGTTTTTATGACGCCTTTTTTGTTTTAAATGTTTGAATGAAAATTTTAACAATAGAGAACTATTTTAATTTCCAAGAATTATTTTTAACGAATTTTATTCCATCTTAATTTTCAATTTCATAAGTTTCATTAAAATTTTGTTTTTCATATGGGAATTAAAATGAAATCCTTCTTCCCAAAACCAACTTTTAAAATTGACGAAATAATTTCCTACACAGAATTAGTTGCTGCAGAAGGAATAAATTTACTAAAGGGAATGAATTTTAATGTAAAGCCTGAATATTCTGTTCTACTCATGTCGGTTAGAAAAAATGCTCCGTATGCAGATGAATGGGATGAAGCAAGAAACTCTTTAATTTATGAAGGACATGATGTACCAAGTAATTTAGCCGATGATCCAAAGAAAGTTGACCAACCTTTAACAACACCAAATGGTACATTGACAGAAAACGGAAAATTTTTTACTGCTGCACAGTCATACAAAATGAGATTAGTTGAACAGCCACACAAAATAAAAGTGTACGAAAAAATTCAAGCAGGTGTTTGGAGTTATAAAGGCTTTTTCAATTTGGTTGATGCAAAAATTAAAAATACTGGCATAAGAAACGTTTTTAAATTTTACATATCACCTGTTGAGTTTATTTCAAAAAGAAAAGAAATAATCCTTCCACATTCAAGATTAATTCCTACTCATGTAAAAGTAGAAGTTTGGGCAAGAGACAAAGGCCGCTGTGTAATTTGCGGTTCAACAG
>CAZKUR010000079.1:0-17800 GCA_964556005.1 uncultured Ignavibacteriaceae bacterium
GAAATCAAATTTAGGATTGCGAATCCCGGGTTTGTATCGTTAAAAATATATGATGTCTTGGGAAGAGAAGTGGCAACCTTAGTGAAAGGATATAAAAAACAAGGCAGCTATAATGTTAAATGGAATGCGGAAAAATATGCAAGCGGAATTTACTATTACAGGCTGACAACCGGAAGTTTCACCGCAACTAAAAAATTAATTTTGTTGAAATAAATTAAACCGGGTTGAAATACTATCTTAAAAATAAGACATGTGAAGTATTTGTATAATTCATGTTTTCAAGATTAATGTTACACAGAAAAAGTTTATTAATTATATAATTATAGAAATGATTACTTAAGAAGCTTACTTTTTCTCTTCCCAGTCTATCAGCTTGCCGTTTTTGAAAAAGTAAGTTATATCGCCGTAATACCACTGAGTGAACACTCCCCACTTATAATTATTTTGATGAGTTTTATCCGGTTTACCCCAGCTATCCCTCAACATGCTTTCGGTCATTCCTTTCCAGATTTTACCTTCAAAAATTCTGTTACCGTTTTCCTGTCCGTATTTCTTAATATAAAAAGATTGCTTAACTTTTTTTAATTCCGATTGCGCATTATTTAATTTCTTATCCAGATTTTCCGAAACTATTTTTAGGCTGTCGATTTCTTTTTCCAGCTGCAGGTTTTCTTTAGTTAAAGACAATTTTAAAAACTGTAAGCTATCTGTCTGAGCATCGTATTCTTTTTCATTCATTTTACCGTTGGTCTGCCCATATACTAATGAACCGAAAATAAGAGGCAATGTTAACAAAAAATAAAATCGTCTTGGGGGTAAATGCATTTTTCTCCGGCTATTTTGTTATTTAACTTGGAGTGCAAAGATATTTATTATTGTAATATAATTCTACCCTATCTAATCATCTCAGCGTTTGTTTCTTTCATTGAATGTTCCAGCCATATTTACATTTAAACAGAATTATCCCCATCGGTTTAATCCTACTACATAAAATAATTATCAAATAGCAAAGTCAGCATTTGTTTTGCTAACGATTTATGATGCTCTTGGAAGAGAAGTTGCGGCGTTGGTAAATATCATGATTATAATTTTTACAGAGTATCCGGCAGTTATTCAGTACAATGGAATGCAGAAAAATTTTCGAGCGGAATTTATTTCTATAAAATTGATGCTGGCAGATTTTCGCAAATCAAAAAGATGATTCTTCTAAAATAAATTACAATCATTGGCGGTAACCTTTGGGGTTTGTACATCGCATTACGTCTGGTAACCTCGAAGGTTTTTCACGTATTTACACTTAACTAACTTTTTTGATCCGTCATTTCAAAATCATTTGGATTGTAACCGTTATCTTTTAGAATTTTAAAAGCTTCATTTAATTTATCATCGGGAAGTTTAGGAGTCCGGCTTAATATCCATCCGTACTTTCTATTTGGAGTACCGACAACTGCATATTGATAATTTTCGTCCAATCCGATTATCCAGTAATCACCCCAGAATAAATGAATCCCGAATATGCTTACAAAGCTGACTTCAAGTTTTGAATTGGAGGTCGTATCAACTACTTTGGCTAATCCTTCTGCTTCATTTAATTCGCCGTCTTCTTTATAACATTTATTTACAACTTTAATGTCGCCGTCGTCTTTAAGTTCATAGTTTGCCGTTGTTCCGTATTGACAGTTTTTCTGAAATGAATTCGGAATCTTTGCAATCTCGTACCACTTGCCAATATATCTTTTTAAATCGACATGGCTTACGGTTTTCACTTCAGCATTTTCGTCATCATTACTTTGTGCTTTAACAGATAAGCAGCAAATTCCGCTAATTATTACCACAGTAATTAATATTAATTTCATTTTTTCTTAATCCATTCTATGCTTAAAAAATTTAGATTTTCGTCTACTAAATCTAAATGAAATATTACCAGATAATCAATAACTGAAATTGAATAAGTAAATTATTTGAATTGGAAGTAATAAATCCTAAAACATCGAATTCTGATTTACAGACTTTTCAGGGACAGCCTGCAAAACATCCCAATGCTCAACTACTTTTCCATTTTCATCAAGACGGAAAATATCGACACTTGCATAATCGCTGTCTCCAGGCCATATTTGGTAACAGTGAAAAACAACATAATCCCCTTCTGCAATAATTTTTTTGAAGTGTACTTCCTTTCCCGGATATTCTTTTGCCAAATTATTAAAGTATTCAATGAAAGCTTCTTTGCCGTCTTTAACAGTTGGATTGTGCTGGATATATTTATCTCCCACAAATTTTTTTACAGCTTCTTCAGGCTTACATTCATTGAAAGCTAAATGATAGAATTGTTCAGCATTCTTTTTATTTCTTTCTAATTTATCATTCATACAGTTCCTCTTCATTGGTTACCGGCTGGTTTTAAAATTAAATGAGCCTCCTCCCAAAAGGTATTTTTTCATAAAAATCGATTTAGCCGTTAATTGAAATTTAAATTTTTATTAATAACCTTTTGGGATCCGGCTCACAAATCTTTTAAAGGATTTAAATTAGCTGAGAAGTATTGTGTACTAAATTTATTTTTAAATAGGTCATGAAATTAATAGAACGCGGATTGCACGGATTCAGCTGATTTTCGCAGATTAAATCCGCGTTATCCGTGTTCCATGATTTTCATAAAAATTTTATCCAACTTTTTACTGATTCATAGTAATCAAACTCAATTTAATTATTCACTTTTTGCCATTGTCAATTCAATAGAAACATCGATTGGCTTAGATTGATTTTCTTCATTCCTCATACCGCCGCCAAATTTCTGGCC
The DNA here is from genome assembly GCA_964556005.1 of uncultured Ignavibacteriaceae bacterium. Taxonomy (GTDB): domain Bacteria; phylum Bacteroidota; class Ignavibacteria; order Ignavibacteriales; family Ignavibacteriaceae; genus CAZKUR01. Next base: position 2,801 of record CAZKUR010000079.1, read on the forward strand.
GCCTCCTCGTCTTCCTCCTCTTCCGAATGAACCTCCGCCATCACCTTCGCCTTCACCTCCACCTTCTTCTCTATTAAAATTAGGTCTCTGCATATCTCCTGTTTCGAATTTTAAATTCAGCTTTTCACCGTTAACAGCATCTATTTCGTACGGGAAATTTTTCCCGCTTTTAATCGGCACCTCAAGCTCATATACAAATTGATCGTTTTGATAACCGAGTGCGGCTTTGATGCCGTCCTTATTTTCAAGGGATATTTCGGTCAAGGGTCTTTTATCTTCATTTACAATTTGAATTTCTTTCTGATTTCCAATTGCTCTTTCAATAAATCCGCCGGGATTCTCTCTTCCCATATTTTCTCTGACTCCGTTTTGCCGTCTGAAATTATTTCCCATTTCCGACATATCAAAAAAAGGATATTTTATTCCAAAAACTTTTCCGCCGTTCTCAGGTTTAATCCAGACAATAAAACCTCCTCTAAACATCTGCCTTACTTTTGACATATCGCCGGTGGTTAAGCAAACGAACAAGTCACTGTCATTATTTTTAAAACCCACAGCAATATTATTGTCTTTCAAATATTTCAAATTTTCAGTCCAATCGGAAGCATCGCCGTCTATTTTTATTTGGGATTTATTCCAATCGCTTGTTAATTCTGTCGTCGACCCGCACCCCGCTATAAATATAAAAGTGAATAATATTGAGAATAAAATTAAATGAGATTTGAGGATTCTATAATTTATTTTCATTTCACACCGCTTATTAATTATAATATGATACAACGAATTTTTGACAATTTTTTTTAAAGTTGGTTTAAAGGGGAAGAATTTTTCAAGCTAAATTCCAATTTACATTTTTTCCTTTTTGTAATTTTCGGAAGAAAGGAATTTTTATTATTAACCTAAGTTATGCAACAATAAGTATCGAACCCTTTTAGAGTTTATAAAACTTTTAATAACCGGAATATAAAAAGCGGCAGCTAATAAAAAATGACATTATTCTTTTTAGCTGCCGCAATAAAATGATAATTTAATTTAACGATTAAGAGCAAATATTGAATAATCAATTTCAGATAACCGTTAAATAAATTTATGCAACTTGCGAGGCTTCCTGTAGTCTGTTTAATTCCGCCGTGATTTCTATTTTTATTTTATCGCCGACAACAATTCCTCCGGCTTCGGTTAGTGCATTCCATTTCAATCCGTAATCGAACCTGTTAACCGTGCCGCTGATTTCAAAAGCAGCAATTTCCTGGTTTCCGAAACCTTTTACTGTTCCGTTATAAACCACATTCAGCTTTACCTGTTTGGAAACACCGCGGATTGTTAAATTGCCTGCAAGTTCATATTCGTTGTCTTTTATCCTTTTAACCGATTTTGATTCAAATGTCATTTTAGGATAATTGGCAGCATCAAAGAAGTCGGCTGATTTCAGATGAGCATCTCTCTGCTCATTTTTTGTATTGATGCTGTTCACGCTGGCTTCAAATCTAACTTTTGCATCGCTGAAATCTTCCTTATCGGATTCAATCGTTGCGTCAAAGTCGTTGAACTGGCCGGTAACAGTTGAAATTACCATATGCTTAGCTTTAAATTTTATTTCCGTATGTGCCTGATCGATTTTCCAGATAGCCATTTTTTATCTCCTTATAAATTATGAAAGATTATTTTAATGATATTCGAATGGCTCAAAGATATTTCCATCGGAAATTTTTTATATAGAAGATTTCGGACGTTCCTGGGTAGATTTAAGAAATGTGATTACGTTCTCTGAATTCTGTCGGTGTGATGCTCATACTCTTCCGGAAAACTTTTGCAAAGTACGAGTGATCTTCGTAGCCCAAATCAAAAGCAATCTGCTGAACTGTCTGATCTGTATAAGCAAGCATTCGTTTGGCCTCAATTAATCTTCGCTGTTCAATAATTTTTATTGTACTTATGCCGAATCTTTCTTTGCACAGTTCCGCTAATTTTTTTGCGGTTATATTAAGCTGTTCGGCATAGAACTCAACTGTCTTTTCTTCCTTAAAGTTTTTATCGAGCAAATTGAGAAATCTATAGAACAAACAATAGTCCGCATTCTTATCCGGCTGATTATAAGTATGCAATTTTCTTTTTTCGAATTGCAGCATGTGAAGTATCGCAGCCAGCAAATGTCTTAATACTGAATTGTCGTCAACAGCGGGTCTTCGAAATTCTTCATACAATAGATTACATAATGTTTCTATTTTTTTAATTATTTTTTTATCGTTAAGCGGAATAGCAGAAAGATCTATGAACTGTGAAAAAAGTTCATTGATTTCGAGCGGAAGAAATTCATTTACAAATCGAATGGCCCAGCCTCTTGCTGAAGGATCAGGGAAAAACGAATGTACTTTTCCTTCTGCCACCAAAAGAACAGCAGGGGCGATGATTTTAAAATGCGATCCATCGATTGTATGGTTTGCTTTACCCTCCGTCAGAATAATTACTTCCTGGAAATTATGACGATGAGGCGGAACAGGTTCGGGTATAGCTTTCCTTATAATTCTCTCAAAAAAAGGAAGCATACTGAAGGGTCTATCTTTTAAGTAATCGTATGTAGAATCCGGGTTCATTTTAACTTTTTAAATTTATTTTATTCAAAATTAAAGATAGTCATCTATTTCAACTGCCTTGCTGATTGTAATCTCACAAAATATCAAGATCACAAAATTTTAGTCCTTCAGTTTAAAATAAGAGATGACATCTTTATCAAAAAAATAAAAATATAGAGATAAGAAAATTTTTTAACGCTACTCAATTATAATTATAAATCAAGATGTCATCTTTGCTATTTAATTTAACGAAGACTTAAGCTTTCCTCTCCTCATCAACAATACTTTTAACAGAAGTAAAAAAATTAAGCAAGGATTTACCCGGGGATTCATCGTTTAATAAATTTGAATAATTCATAATAGCTCCTTTCCAGCCCTCTTCATTCCAGTGAGTTCCATTAAGAATTTTTTTTGATAAAACATCTTCCGGGAAAGGATAAGCAGTTATGTAAAAATATGGTTCGGTAATTCCTGAATCTCCGGGAGAAAATCCGAAATTCATTTGCTCTCTTGAATAATCCCAATTATTAGGATCTTGCCCGGGAATTAACCTGCCGCTGAAAACTAATAATGCCAAATCCATGTGGTGAGGCCAAAAATTTATTTTGCTTGTTTCTTCCAGTAATTCGCCTTTGAAATTCAGTAATATAAAATAAAACTGTTTAATTGAGTTCCAAAATTTTTCAATATATAATCTATCGTAGGATGAATTATCATCACTTTCAAATTTTCCTTCAGGTAATTTATACTCAACCCCGCAGTCATTGAGAATTTTAGTCAACTCATTAGCAAATGAATTGATTGTATATTTATCCATATCTATGCTCAACCGTTCCTTGCCTAAGAATATTTTCAATTTGTGTTCGACAAAATTAAGGTTCAAATCCAAAGCTTCTAATTTTCCTTTTGCCGGGACAGGAATAGCAGTTGTAGTTAATCCTTTTGCATAAATTTTTAAACTATATTCTTCCCAATTTTTCTGATGAGGAGTAAACTTCGATTTTATATCGCTCAACAGTTGCGCACATCCTTGAATTTTATTAAGAGTTTGTTTCCAATTATATAAATCCAACTCTTCAAAATTATAAATAGAATTTTTCATGATTCGCTTTCTTTAAGAAAATATTCGATACTAATTTAATTATTTTAAATTCGAGTTAAGTCCGTTGAAAAATATTATAATCGGAATTATATATGAGAGATTTTGAAAATATTAATTTATGTATTTATACTTAAAACATATATGTTGCCTCTCAAGGCATTTTATTTTAAATTTTGGCCAATCAAAAATATTAATAAATGAATCTGTTCAAATAAATTATTTTAATTAAAAATATTATTAAAAAATTCAGCGGGAGAAATTATGAGTGAAAGTACAAAAACCGTTAAAGTAAAAAATCTTCCCGATCCGGGAGGAGTTGTCTGGGTTATCGGCTGGCTTTTCTCATTGGGTTTATTGAAGTTCACTTTCTGGAAATCAGTGTTAGCCATAATTTTATGGCCTTACTATCTTGGGGATTTTATAAGTACTTTAATTAAATAGTCAAATGTTTTACAACGATTGACGAAAAACATATACTGATTCTTTAAGATGTGTTTCGTTTTAAACCTAAGCGGAAGTATTTTAATAATATTGACACAAGTTTAGCTAAATAGATTATAAGAAATTTATTTTAATCACTCGCTTTACCGGAGTTTGCGGGAAATTATCTTTTTGTGCCTGATATTAACTAAGGATTACTAATGAATAAAGACAATAGTGCAATGGAAAAGAGTCGAAGCTATCAAATGCAGAATCTCGATTCTGAAAAAAGATCAGAACTTTTGAATAGAACAGCAGGATATGGCAATAATTTTCTCGATTCGATAAACACAAGGAAAGTTAGTCCGTCGAAAGAAGCAATTGAAAATGTCAGCAAAAAATTAAATTTTTTTCCTATAAATTCCACTGATCCTTCTGAGACAATAAAGCTCTTAAATAATACAGGATCTCCAGCAGCAATGGGTAGTGCTGGTGGAAGATATTTTGGTTTTGTAATTGGCAGTTCACATCCTGCTGCATTAGCAGCAAGCTGGCTTACGAGCACCTGGGATCAAAACGGAGGACTTGAAGTTACAAGTCCTGTAAATGCCGAGATTGAAAAAATTACTGCAAAATGGTTAAAAGAGATTCTTCCTGTCGCAAAAGAATCTGAAGCAGGTTTTGTAACAGGAGTAACCATGGCAATATTTTCAGCCTTGGCAGCAGCACGATTTGCTGTTTTAAAAAAACAAGGTTGGGATGTTCAGGCAGACGGCTTATTCGGCGCTCCGCCAATTAAGATAGTTGTTGGGGAAGAAGTTCACGGAAGTGTACTCAAAGCCCTGAGTATGCTCGGGCTGGGAAGTGAACGCATAATCAAAGTGCCTGTAGATAATCAAGGAAGAATGAAGCCGGATCAATTACCCGGGATGGATGATAAAACAATTTTGTGTCTTCAAGCCGGAAATGTTAATACTGGTTCTTTTGATTTGGCAGCTGAAATTATTCCAGTTGCAAAAAGAAACGGCGCGTGGGTTCATGTAGACGGTGCATTCGGATTGTGGGCAGGAACTTCGCCGCAATATTCTCATCTTACAAAAGGAATCGAGTTTGCCGATTCATGGGCGACCGATGCACATAAATGGCTGAACGTGCCTTACGACAGCGGGATTGTATTTTGCAGGAATGGAGAAAATTTGAGAGCGGCAATGAGTATGTCCGGTGCATATTTAGATCAATCGGGGAATAGAATTCCATATCAATATACTCCCGAACTTTCACGCCGGGCAAGGGCTATTGAGATTTGGGCGGCGCTTCATTCATTAGGCAAGAATGGAGTTATTGAATTAACAGATAGGCTTTGCCGCCATGCGAAAAGATTTGCAGAAGGATTGAGCGATGCCGGTTTTTCTATTTTAAATGATGTTGTATTAAATCAAGTTTTAGTTTCATTCGGTAATGCAGAAGCCACCAACAAAGTAATTTCCGAAATTCAAAATGAAGGTACATGCTGGTGCGGAGGAACCGTATGGCAGGGAAAAACAGCTATGCGAATCAGCGTTCAATCATGGGCAACGACAGATGAGGATGTGGAAATGAGCTTGGATGCGATAATTAGAATTGCGAAGAAAAATATTTAATTCTTAAACGGATTCTCCCGCGTTTCTTCAAAATACGGCCTGTAATTTTCATTGGCTTCCATTTCTTGAACCCATCCGTTTTCAAGTCCGTATTTATCTAAAAGTTCTAACGCTCTTGAGTATTCGGTAAATGTAATTTTTCTATCGATGAGAATATCTGTGTGTGCTTTGTTTGTCGGATAGTATTGAGCCATTAATGAAATAAAAATTTGCGGATCTAATTCGCTGCCGATAAACTTAAAAACTTTTTCGGATTCGGATAAACCGTTCGGCATTACGAGATGACGGACTATTAAACCTCTAACAACAACATCATTTTCAAATATTAATTTGCTTCCAACCTGTCTATACATCTCTTCGATGGCGTGCTTCGTTTGATCGAAATAATCTTTAACTTTTGAATACATTCTGCCCATTTCATTTTCGCCCCATTTAAAATCAGGCAAATAAATGTCGATCACGCCATCATATAATTTCAACATTTCAATTGAATCATATCCATTAGTATTATAGATAATCGGAAGATGCAAACCTTTTTCCGCTGCTAACTTAACTGCTTTTAAAATCGATGCGGAAAAGTGAGTCGGTGAAACTAACCCGATATTGTGACACCCTCTTTCCTGAAGTTCAATCATAATATCTGCAAGCCCCTCAATTGAAACTTCGTTTCTTTTTTCAACTTTATAATTTTGACTAATTACATAATTCTGGCAAAAAACACATCTCAAATTGCAGTTGCCGAAAAATATATTTCCTGCACCTCTTGTTCCGGATAAAACAGGTTCTTCTCCAAAATGCGGTGTGTATGAAGAAACAACGGGCAAGTCTCCGCTTTGACAGATACCAAGTTCGCCGTTTGTTCTATCGACGAGGCAGCTTCTCGGGCAGCTTGTGCATGATTTTAGAATTTCATCTGCAATTTTAATCCTCCGGTCAAGTTCACCGGATTCCAATAATTTTAAATATGATGGTATAAATGTCATAATATTTTCTATTTGAATGTCAAATCTAATATCAAAATGTCGATTTATTCAATGCAGCGGGTTGTCATCTTTTAAGAATTTGAGGCAGTAACAATTTCAACGGGAATTCCAGCCATTGACATTATTTGAGATTCCTGTACCTGGAATTTATTATCGAGTAAAATTGCCGTAGTGTTTATAGGACGGCAGTCAAGTAAAGAAGGTAGTTTTTCATGTCCCCATAAATAAACTTTTTCCATTATTGTTTCTTTCGCATTTGAAAGCGTAATTATTACAATTCTTCCGTCTGTTTTTAAAACCCTTTTACACTCATTCAGCACTACTGGAATTTCAGGAGTATCGAACAATTCTAATACGAAGCTCATATACAAAGAATCAAAAATATGATTTTTAAGTGGAAGGCATAGAGCATCGCACTTTGATAAAATTGTATTGGGATAAATCTTTCTTAGTTTTGATTTAGTCTGCAGCAGCATTTTTAAAGATATATCCGCACCTACCGCTATCCCCTGCGACCCGATAGTTTTTGAAATAACAAATTGATCATGCCCGGTGCCTACACCTATCTGAAGAATTCTTTGCCCGCTAACCGGATTTAATTTTTGCAGCCCGATTTTTCTGAATTTCTTTTCCCAGAATCCTTCGATCAAATCATAGATACTGCTGATTTTATCATAATTTATTTGAGCCTGCACATGTGTTCTGTTTACTCTTTTAATTTCTTTAAAGCCCGGCATAACACACCGAAATTATTTTAAGGAAAAGGATGACTACTAAATACATGGATAATAATTGAATAATATAAAGCATCAAGTTTAAAATAGCAACAAAAATTTTTTACTTATATTAATATCTCAGTTTAAGATTGTTCATTTACCCGATATTTGTATTTAACTCTTTTAGAGTAATTGACCCACGTTTCTTTTTAAACCAAGTATGTTACCCTTGGCTAATTATGTTTCCCTTTCATGGAACACATATGCATTCATTCGGCATATTTTATTGAACTCTTTCAGAGTTCACTTGACTTGTTTTTTGTTCTATATCCATGTGTTGCACACATGGTTATTTACGTTGCATCACTTTGTGATGCCGAAAAATCGTAAGATGCATTATTTAAAGTTGGACTAAAAATCAAATTAAAAAAATAAAAGATTATATAAAGAAGCTGATCTTTAGAATTAACGGAAGTGGTTTCCCAAGCATTACCGAGGTAATTAAACGTAAATAACACCGGATGTAATTTTGTCAGTGTTTAATTTTCCATGTATAAAATTATAGAGGTAAATTTAAGAAGCGTTATCCTTTTCTGTTTGCTTTAACCCCTTATTGAACTCTTTCAGAGTTCCCCCGATTTGTTGTACTGTTTTTTTTATCATGGGTTTCACCCATGGTTATTTATGTTGCATCACTTCGTGATGCTGAAAATGGATAAGCTTTTTGTTATCCAGATTTATTAGAAATGAAATTTAGAAACCGAATGCCATATTAAGAAGTTGCTCTTTAGAAATAAGGGGATTAGATTCAAGACATTCCCAAAGGGAATGAATGTAAATAACACCGGATGTAATCCGGTGATAGACAAATCGGAAATACAAGTGAACACCGATAGGTGTTCAATAAGAGCATGGAGGAAAAATATTCCTCAACATTTTTATTCTCTAATGATTGCGTCAAATAAAGTAATATGCTTAATTTATGTATGTATCATTTATTATAATAAAGGGAGAGTATAAATGAGTACCTACACACAAATTCTTTATCAAATAGTCTTCTCGACAAAAAATCGTGAAAAGTCTATAATAGAAACAGGACGGGAGAAGCTTTATAGTTATATCTCCGGTATTCTAAAAAACAAGAACTGTCATTTATATCGTATAAACGGGATAGAAGATCATATCCATATTGCTACTCATGTTCACCCATCTGTTGCATTAGCAAATATGATCAAAGATATAAAATTAGCGTCCTCAGATTTTATAAAAGATAATAATATTCTCCCGAATTTTACCGGCTGGCAGGTTGGGTATGGTGCATTTACATATTCAATTACGGCAAAAGAAGGCCTAATACAATATGTAATTGATCAAAAAGAACATCATAAAAAAGTTACTTTCAGGGAAGAATACATTAAGCTGCTAAAAGAGCATAATATCGAGTTTGATGAACGCTACTTATTTTAATTAGTTCAAAGCGATTTATTGAACTCTTTCAGAGTTCATTGATTTGATGTGTTGCTTTATTTCCATGTGTTGCACACATGGTTATTTATATTGAATCACTTCGTGATGCTGAAAATGGATAAGCTTTTTGTTACCCAGATTTATTAGAAATGAAATTTAGCAGTGCTATTATATATATGATCACATTTTTTTGTTTGTAGTTTATCAAATATAGTTTTTATTTTAAGTAAGCGTTTTACTTTCTTTCGTTTTTCCGTCTTACATTGAACTTTTCAAAGTCTACCAACTATCTCATTAAAACAAACCATATTTAATCCGGCAATTAAAAAATCTTCACTCAACGGATTATTTTAATTTTGACTTTTTAATTTTGACTTTTTACTTTTTCGTCAAAGTCCCGTATCGATATAAATTCTGACACCAGCGTTTATGTTTAAGCCGCCGTAACCCGTTACGGATCCGACACCATTTAGCTGACTTGCTAAATTGTATTGTGTTTCACCAAAAATTGAGAACGGAATTCCAGGAATATGATACTCTATTCCACCGCCGAGATAAAGGCCCAAACTTTTTGTGACGAGATGTATGAGCGAGGAGCCATCGGCGGCAGTTTGATTTTCATTTATAAATGCATAAAAAAATCCTCCGTTTAGGCTTGCATCAAGTCCATCAAACAGCGGGAGGTTATAAATTATTCCGGCGTTTATTATCCATTCTTTAAAATCAGCATTTCCATTTCCCGAAACCGGATTAGTAATACTGCTCGGAGCCACATCTTTGAATATCGGTACACCTGTTTTGTGAAAGTAAGTTAATTTCACGGATAAATAAGTTTTTTTGTAAGCAGACAAACCAAGCTGTCCGAAATAATCCTCACCAAAGCCGGACTTGTAAACATCGCTGAAATGCGAATGAGTTGAAAGAAATCCTCCAGCTCCGCCGCCGACAAAGACTTCACTAAATTGTGATCTTTGTGCAAAAATTGTTTGCGTTGCGATAAAAAGCACTAATAATTGCAGTAATATTTTAAACCTTTTCATAATATATACTTCTAATATTTTATATTTAAATTTTTCATTATATCTTCACAGAAAATATAATAGATTTAAGTAATTAAAATGTGAGTTTTAATTTAACAAAGCTTCTTCTATAAGAACATTCAATAAATAAAAATAAAAGTAAAAATTAAAAATGAAGATTTTATTAGGGTTAATAACTATAATATCGTTAACTTTTTTAATAAACGGATGCGGAGAGCAGAGCATCAAAAGCACCTGGCGAACAATCAATATTAAAATAGACGGCAGCCAATTGGATTGGGACAATAATGTGAATTATTCACAGGAACTTGGCACCGGTTTAGGTTTGATGAACGACGGTAAAGACATCTATTTATGTTTGAACATTAAAAACCCGTTTGCGATTGAGCGAATTTTAAAAGCAGGTTTCGTTGTCTGGTTTAGCGCTCCCAAGGACAGCGATACGGTTGGAGTAGAATTTCCGGTCGGATCTAAATTAGGCGAGTTTATTGGAGGGCGTCATCAATTCGAAAGGAACAAAGATGCAGATAAAGATAAAGATTCACTCAAGACAAAAGATACTCTTAATATGCACATCAGGCTGACGGATCTTGTTAAAAGTCAGGATAAATTTGACGTAGTTAGTAATGATAAAACCGTATTACATTCTTATTCTATAGATTCCAGTACAGCTATTCAAGCAGCAATTACTTATCAATCCGGGCAATTGGTGTATGAACTAAAAATGCCTCTCTTAAAGACAAATGATTCTCCATATGCTATAAATGCAGATCCCGGCGAAACCATAAGTATTGGATTTCAAATCGGAGGAAGAATCCACAGAATGGATAACGAACAATTCGATGGTGAGGGATACGGAGAACCTAATGAAAATGAAGGTTACGGAGGCTACGGCTACCAGCCGCAAAGACAAAATGTTCAGCGGAAATCTTTGAGTACCTGGGTTAAGGTTGTGCTGGCAAATAAATAAAAGTCTAACCCTAACCCGCCCTTGAGGCTGACCGAAAAGTAATTTTGTCATCACGAACGAAGTGAAGTGATCTCACTTTTAAATTAAAAACGAAAGATTGCTTCACTCGAAGACTCGTTCGCAATGACTTTTTTCTTCTTTTTGTTCAGCCACAGGCTCGTGCCTTTTTTGAATTTAAAAATTCATATCTATTATTTTTTCTTTTATAAAAAGAAGACGTAATAATTTTTAGAGTAAGATTCCATTTGTCCGTATTAATATTGTAAAAAGGCTGTGTCCTTCCCTTCCGTTAATAAAAGTACAGGGGATGGTTCGAAAAAGCGGAAATATCATTTACATACCAAAATCCATAATTTACATTTTACAATTGAATGCAGTATTTATTTTTCAGATATTATTAGTCAAATTTTTCTGTTTATTGTCAGAGTAAATACTTAAGTTAAAATTTTTACATTTTACATTTTATTAATGGGCAGAATATTGAAAAAAATTTTACTAATAACAGCCGTATTTTTACTGTTCATAAGTCATTTTAATCTTTATGCCCAAAAAAATGAAAACAGCATTTACGGTTTTGTAACAGATAAAACTACCGGCGAAGTATTAATCGGGACAAATATCCTTCTTTACCGGGACAGCATTTCCACAACCCTTCCGCCTTTTGCCGGTGTCGCTTCCAACAGGTACGGATATTATATATTTCCAAACCTCCCTAAGGGCGACTTTTTTTTAGTCTTCAGGCAAATAGGATATAAAACTACAATAAGAGAAGTAAAACTGATTTACAGCAAGTCAAAACTTGTCTTCAGCATTGGATTGCAGCCTGAAAGTATTCAACTTAATGAAGTAGTGATTACAGGGCAAAAACAGGAAAATGCAACAAACGTTTCAACGATCGATGTATCACCGGATATTTTAAGCAAGCTGCCCAGCATAAGCGGCGAAGTTGATTTATTTAAAATGCTTCAAACTTTACCCGGTGTCGGAATGGCAAGTGAAATTTCAAACGGCCTTTATGTTAGAGGAGGATCGCCGGATCAAAATCTAACTTTGGTTGACGGGGTTATCGTATATAACCCTTCCCATCTCGGCAATATCGCAAGCACTTTTAATTCGAATGCTATCAGGGATATAAAATTAATTAAAGGAGCTTACCCTGCCGAATACGGAGGCAGGCTTTCAAGCGTATTGGATATTCGTTTAAAAGCCGGAACTAAAGAACAGAACAAAGCTACACTTGGATTGGGACTTATTAATTCGTTCGCTACACTCGAAGGTCCTCTTGGAGAGAAGTCGACTTATATGATCGCTGGAAGAACGATGTACTATAATCTTCTTGTAAATAATTTCAACAAAACCAGTTCAATTCCAAGATACGCCTTCAGCGATTTAAATTCAAAAATAACTTATAACCTGTCCGAAACGAGCACACTGTCGATCAGCGGTTTATATTCGAAAGATAAAATTAATAGCCCAGCCGGAGCAGATTACGATTACGATATCGAATGGAGCAACGGATTTATAAGTCTCGACTGGCTGCATATAAATACAAACTCGGTTTTCGTAAATTCTATTTTAAGCTATGTTGATTACAACATCAAATCCATAATCGGCTTAAGCCCTCAGCAAGTTACAACCTCCACCTATTATGCTTCATCAAGATTGCGCGATATCCAGCTTAAAGAAAATGCCGAATCGAAATGGAATGAGAACAATACGCTGAAAGGCGGGTTGGAACTGACATATCATATTTACAATCTGCTGTACAGCAACGTTTACGATTCAACGCTTGAACAAAACCCGTTTGCCGGGAACAACATGCAATCATTCGAAAGCGCTGTGTACCTGGAAAACGAAAGTAAAATTACTCCTCTCTTTACGGTTAATATCGGCGGAAGGCTTTATTACTTTAACCTGCAAAAATATTTTTATGCCGAGCCTCATATATCTTTAAAATATGCACTTACCGAGAACACTTTTATAAAAGCCGCATTTGCAACTGCACATCAATATTTGCATTTGATTGACAGAAACGATATTTCCCTGCCCACTGATTTGTGGTATCCTTCGACAAAACAAATCAACCCTGCAAAATCAAACGAATATGTTTTCGGAGTAGATAATTATTTTTCCGATCAGACTTACCTTCTCTCGCTTGAAGGCTATTACCGGGATATGAATAATCTATATGAATTTAAAAACAATCCCGAGTTAAATCCTTTCGATAATTCAATTGAAAATCAATTTGTAAAGGGAAAAGGCGAAGCGTACGGCGTTGAGCTTTTCTTTAACAAACGGAAGGGTAATTTTAACGGCTGGATCGGATATACACTTTCGTGGACGAAAAGGCAATTCGATGATCTTAATGCAGGAAAAGTTTTTTATCCCAAATACGACAGACGACACGATATTTCGGTTGTTATTTCATATAAAATTTCGGATGCATTTAATGCCGGGCTAACATGGCTGTATGCAACAGGTGAAAGATACAATCTTCCCACAGGCCAGTATATTTTCCAGCAGGTTAACCCGGGTGAAAACGATCAAATTTATTTAAATCAATCGGGATTGAATGCAGATAAATTTCCACCGTATCATAAGCTTGATCTGAATTTTTCATATTCTTTCACATGGGCGAAAAATAAACTGGAAGCTTACATAAATCTTTTAAATGTATACAACAGGCAAAATCCGTTCGCTCAATATGTGACTTCAGAAACTAATCCGGATGGAAGCAAGAAACTTGTAGTTAGAAGAATTACTCTTTTCCCATTTATCCCAACCGTCGGGTTAAAAATAAACCTATAATTATGAACAGGACAATCAAAATAATTTTAGCAGGTTTATTACTTATTTTTTTCGGCTGCGAGAACTCGAAAATAGTCGATGTCCCCCTGCAATTTGAGGAAAACGTTGTTGTTCAAGGCGAGCTTTACGCAGATACACTTTTCCCAGGGATTAGGATTACCAAAACCATTCCTATAAATGAAACTTTCGATATCGACTCTGCACAAATAAAAGATGCATACGTATATTTAAAAATAAACGGAGTTAAGATCGTACCGTTACATTTTACTAAAAAAGGAATTTATAAACCTGCGGCAAATTTTTTTGTTAGAAGCGGTGAAGTTTATGAATTAGACGGTGAAGCAGACGGAAAAATTTTTTACAGCCAGACTATTATACCGCAAAAGCCGGTTATTACAAATAGAGATTATAATTCATCCGGTAAATTTATGGAAGCAACTACGCAGGCAAACCCGGATGAGGTTTACGGTGCTATCTGGAATATCGATAAAATAGATACGATGTCGGCAGATGATTTTTATTCAATAGTTTCGCCGAATGATAATTCCAGCATCTCGACCCGTACAATGACATTTCCTGAAAGATATCAGTCTCCATTTTACGATGGAAGAAGATTCATACAGGTGTTTTCTTTTGATAAACAATTTAAATCGTTTTTTAATTCCAAAGAAAATAACCAGCCGGTGAGCAACTATTTTATTCAAGGCGGCGGTTCGATTGCCTGGAACGTTTACGGCGATCATGTAATTGGTTTATTTATCGGCATTGCAAAGAGCAGCTTTTAAATAATTACCGGATAAAATTTATAAATGATATTTTCAATCAGCATAACAAAAATTTTTGAATGAAAAAATCTTTTGTTGAAATATCGCTATTAATATTAATAATATTTTCCATCAACGGATGCCTGAAAGATGCACCGACGGTTCCATACCAGAACAAGCTGGATAAAAATCCCGAAGTGCTAAATTACCTGGAGGCTCACGGTGATTATATAAACTCCGACAACTTCCCTTCCATAACCGATGCACAGGATGTATATAACAATTTATATAATTATTTAATCATCGACGTAAGATCTAAAAATGATTTTATAAACGGGCACATACAAAATTCAATAAATATACAGCCTGACAGTTTGTTAATTTATATGAAATCGATCAACTGGTACAGCTACCCTAAAATAATTTTAGTAAGCGGTACCGGCCAGTCGGCTTCATACTTTGGCTGCTTATTGATTTTGGACGGATACTCGAATGTGTTTGCAATGAAATACGGAAT
>CAZKUR010000080.1:0-17791 GCA_964556005.1 uncultured Ignavibacteriaceae bacterium
ATTGGCTCGCCTATGGATACATTCTTTGTAGATATTCCAAATCCTGCCCAACGCAACCTTACTGTAGTTGAGAAAAGTAATAAGTATTTTTATTACAAAGTAACTGCAGTAGATAAACAAGGTAACCAGTCTAGTCCATCCGATGAAATAGAAGTAATTATATCGATAACATCATTAGACAATAAACCAATAGTGATAAGGAATTATAGGTTATATCAAAACTTTCCAAATCCATTTAATCCCACAACTAAAATAGCTTACACACTAAAAGAGAGCGGATATGTGAAGCTGTATGTTTATGACATAAAGGGAGCGCTTGTTGAAACTCTTGTAAACCGTAACCAGGAAGGAGGTTATCATGAGGTAACATTTGATGGACAGAATTTAGCATCAGGAGTTTATATCTACCAGTTAATGGTAAGAAGGGGTGGGGGCATTCCTGCCTTCAGCGACATAAAAAAAATGGTTTTAGTCAAATAACTGAAACTTTTATGGTAATAAATCAAAGGGAGTAAATAATGAAAAGGGAATTACTATTTCTTTTAGTGCTTTTATTGTTTACCGGTTTTACCGGAATAAAAGCACAAATAATAAATAATAACAACGGTTTTATTTTAGGTGCATATATGGGCGGCTGGGACATTATGCCGGGGCAAAATGCAAGCGAATCTTATGACTCATCAGGTATGAATACGGTTTGGTGGCAAGCCCGCAGCTTCAATCATGATTTTTTACAAAGATATAATGTAATAGCACAGAACGGTCATTCAACGGATTGGATTAATCATTATGCCACGGCTTTTTATTCAAAGTGGCAGTCTGAAGAAAACCAGCCCAGTATTTGGACAATAGGAGTAAATCATTCATGCGGAGATACAGCTACATGGAAGGGCATAAAATGCTGGTCATCCATAGGAGTTGAGACAGCAAGTAATAATCTTGTTTTCGGCCCTCACTATTACCAAAAAAGGAAATACGTGAGAAGCTACGATTCTACGGTAAATTATACTGCAAGATTTCATATGGCTTTTGATAAATTTACAGGATCTGATACTGATAAGGTATGCAGAATAAAGGTTGTGCTTAGGTATCAATTTGTTAGAAACGATTCAACTTTATATACAGATATGCCTTTCCTGGAAAAGACTTTGACTGTTGGAGATTTCCCCGCAGATGGTAGCTTTAATTACTTTGGATTTGGTAATCAAACGTATTCCTATCCGGATGTATTTCCGGCAGACCTGAAAAATGATAATTTGCAAAATACTGAATCCGGAAGAGATACTACAGATGTGGTTGGTGGAACAGGCATACAGTTCTGTGTTGATTGGCTTGGAGATAGTTCATTGGGAAATTTATATGTAGATTTTGCAGAGGTTTATGATAATAATGGATGGAATGAATATATAAATCCATCAACTCATAACACTGTTGTAAATAGAATTCACAATTACCTCATTTCCAATCAAGATTGGGACAACATATTATACTGGCTAGCAGACGATGAACCAAGAACAATAGATGCATTTGTACCCTACCATACGGTAGATTCGTTAGTACATTTAGACAGCACATTATCAAGCTATGCACCCTTAATCACAAATTTTTACCAAGTCGGTTTAATAAGAAACGGAGATTCTCTGTTTAAGTATTTTAACCGTATAGCAAAACCCATGAAGCTATTGTTCGATGACTACCCGTTTTATTGGGGCCCGAACCAATCAAGGAATTAAGATTTTTAAAAGGCTGCGTCCCAAATTACGGGTTTGCAGTAATTATCAACCGGGATTTTTTAATGTATCACAGGCATTTGGAAACATACCGGACAGTGTTACACTTTATTTCTCTGTGGCACCGAAAAATCATTAGCTCTATTTTTTTAATTTACTTTCTCCTTTTTCCGGCAATTCCATATAATTAAAATAATTTTTACTGAATTTTTCCTTTGCTTCAACTGCTTGTTCAACATTTTCGAATATTCCAAACACTGTAGATCCGCTGCCGGTCATTAGTGCAAAGCTTGCCCCAAATTTATAGAGATCGTTTTTTATTTTTTTTATTTCAGGATATTTTTCGAATACTATATTCTCAAAATCATTTGTAACATATTTATTCAAAGATTTTAAGTCTTTTATTTCAAATGAATCAATATTTTTTAATGAAAACTCGGGTGTTTTAGGATTTAGTCTACCGAATGCCCACTTTGTTGAGACATGAATTTCTGGATTCACAATTAAAATTGGGTATCTTATTTTAAAATTAACCGGCTTAAGTATTTCACCTCTCGATTCGGCAAGACATGGTTTTGGATCAATAAAAAACGGAACATCCGAACCAAGTTCAAGTGCCACTCTGTTTAATTGTTCCGGGCGTAATTTTAATTCAAATAATTTATTTACGGCTTTTAAAGTTGCAGCGGCATCCGAACTGCCTCCTCCCAAACCGCCGCCAATTGGAATTCGTTTTATTAATTTTATATCGACATTAAGTTTTTTACTTGAAAACTTTTCCAATACTTCTACTGCTTTTAGAATCAAATTAGATTTGTCCGAATTCAACTCTTCATTATTTGAACTAAAGGTTAATGAATCTGATATTTTGAAAGTAATTTCATCGAATAAATTTATGGGATAAAAAATAGTTTCGAGATCGTGAAATCCGTCGGGTCTTTTCCTAACAATATTTAAACCAAAATTAATTTTGGCGGGAGCTTTAACTTTTAATTCTTCCATCAAAATAATTTTTTATTAGTTTAATGTGTTCGGGAGTGGAACCGCAGCATGCACCGATAAACGAAGGAGAATACTTTAACAATTCTTTTACATACGCTAAATAAGTTTCCGGATCTATTCCGCAGGAAATATTTTTATCCTCGTAATTACCGCTTCCGCAGTTAAGGTAAGTACCCCAGCTGAAATTCAATTCAAAGTTATTAATAGATTTAATAAATTTATCCGGCATTAAGCAGTTAAATCCGACGGCAAGAGGATTCTTATCTTCGATATATTTTACGGCGTCTGCAAGTGGCTCACCGGAGAGCAAAGTATTTCCGTCAAATGAAAATAAACTGAGGATATAAGGGATTTCATTCTTTGAGCAATAATCGCAAATAATTTTTATTTCGTCAAAATGTCCCTGTGTTTCATTCAAAATAAAATGACAACCGTTTTCCATTAAAGCATTTATATGTTCAATATGGTTAAATTCAATTTCTTTAATGCCGAGTTTTCTTTCAACTTGATAGCAGTCCTCAGCGGGAGCATTTGATCCGGCAATAAAAATCGATAAATCATCGGCAGCATCTTTAGCAATATCAACCGCAGATTTTACTATCTGTTTAAGCTTAATTTTCCTATGATTTTTAATTGCTTCAGGATTGGTTCTAAAAGTATTTGAAGTAATTATATCAGCACCTGCATCAATATAATCTCTGTGGATTTTCTTCACCTTTTCAGGACCGATTATATTTGCAAGGGACATCCACATATCATGATCGACCGGTATATTTTCCTGCTGAAGCATGCTTCCCATTGCTCCGTCTAAAATCAACGGACGGTTTATTCTTTTTGCAAGTGAAAAAGGATTTATAAATTTACCGGTAATCATCTTATAAATTTTGTATGAATATTCATAAAATAATTATCAATCTCATTTATAATTTTATCGAGATCAATCATTTTGATGCATTCCAAATTATAAGGACAAACTTTTTTCCAGCATGGCGAGCAGAATAAATCTTCCGGGTATAATTTTATACCGCGATTATAAAGATCGATTTCAGTCCAGCAGCTTACGCCAAACCATACAATTACATATTTTTTTAATGCTATTGCCAGGTGCATTCCGAATGAATCGCCGGTGATAACCATGTCGGCTATACTTTCAAAACATGCTCCGCGTCTTACGCCTGAATCTGTTGGAGTATTAATTATTTTCCCTTCAAATTTTGAATAAATAATTTTATTTCGTTCCGTATCTTCCGGACCGCCTAATAAAACAATTTTATATTTCTTCTTTTCTAATAATTTTTTAATTAAATACACATGCTGTTCAATTGTCATTTTTTTATTCGGGTAAAGATTTGAACAGCCGGTATTGAATCCAACGACCAAATCACCATCTTTAATTCCCGCATTGCTTTTATATACTCCGGTAAATTTTATTTCTTCTTCGGTAAGGTTAAAAACATATTCATTGCGTTTATTTTCAAGCTCAAAAGTCTCGGCAAGATAATCCTGCCCGGTTCTTTTATTTATTCTAAATTTAAAATTATCATCCATACCCAGACGGTAATTATAATATGCCCCTTCGTTTACCGGGACGATAACACCGTTTTCATTTAAGCCGAATCCTAATTTTTTCTGTGCATTAACCTGGTTTAACAAAGCACATGAGTTTTGAGATTTATCCACGTTCATTACATAATCGAATTTTATCGAATTAAGAATTGAAATACTTTTGCCGTCGTAGCTAAGAACTTTATCAATGTATTGATTATTATTCAGCAATGGAGCGGCAATTTTTAAAGTAATCCACCAAATTGTCGATTCGGGAAATTTTCTTTTTAATGCAGGAAGCTGGGCGGTTGTCATTAACACGTCTCCCATCGCATCCAAGTTTATAATAAGTATTTTAACACCGATGGGAATATTATCTTTACAGCCGTCTTCCCAGCAGTTATGATCGGGATAGCAGGGTTTATAGCCTGTGAATCGTTTACATGAAGGTATTTCCATTTTTCATCGAAATAAATTTTTGTTAAATAAAGTTTTGATAATTTAAATTTTCAAAATAGATTTAAATATAATAAAAGAATCAACTGTAAGGAATTTTATAAATGAGCTTCCGGATATTTCAATTTACTTTCGGCGACGGTTACGCGGGCAGCGCTAAAATTGCTATTCAAAGTTCGGAACTCCTTGCTGGCAGAGGACATAATGTAACTTTATTTGTAAGTCGAAATTCGTTATCTGAAAGAAGAGCCAGGGAGAAAAACCTAAATGTCGTTTCATTAAATGATAAACTGGAATTTAAGACTTTAATAAAATCAATCGTTCCTCATTTTGAAAATGTTAAACCTAATTTTGTTATCTCACATCATTCATTGGATAGAAAAGTTGGTTTTAAATTGAAATCAATTTATAGAAATAAATTTGTAAATATCGGTTACAGGCATAATATTACAAAGAGTTTCCCGGTTATCGGACCATTGATGTACAATCATTACTACGATTACCTAATTGCCTGCAGCAGGGGAGTGGCGGACAGCTTAATTTCTTCCGGGATTAGAAAAAAGAAAGTAAAAGTAATTTATAACGGAATAGATGTTCCTGAAAATGTAAATGAAATAACTGGTGATTCGATAAAAGAAAAATATAGTTTGAATGATAAAATTGTTCTCGGACTTTCAACATGGTTTCATAAGGAGCGAAAAGGATTTGATATTCTTTTCAATGCATTTTCAAAACTTAATAATAATTTTATCTTTCTTCTTGTTGGAATTCCTCAAGAAAATCAAAATGCAGTTTATGATTATGCGAATCAATTTGGAATAACCAAAGAAAAAATATTTATGCCCGGATACGTTGAAAATATCTGGGAATATTATAAAGCTATGGATATATTTTTACTTCCCTCGAGATCGGAAGGGTTTTCACTTGCTTTGCTTGAGGCTGCCGCTGCAAAACTGCCTATAGTTGCATCGAACATTCCCGGAACAAATGAGTTTATTATTAATAATGAAAATGGATTTTTATTCGATGTGGAAAATTATAATGAGCTTGTGAATAAAATAAATAATCTATCAAACAATGAAAATTTGAAAAAGAAATTTAGCGACACAGCTTACGAATTGGTAATCAATAAATTTCAAATGAAAAATTATATTGAGAACCTTGAAAGTTTTTTAAGTAAATTAAAATAGATATTTATATACAAATATTATAATTCTAACAATACCCAATATTTTCAGATAATTATCAATCATTCAACTTCTACTGCTTCCATCGTATTTACCCATTCCTCGTTTGGGAATAGGAAAGTTAAAAATACAAAAATTAATGCCGATGCACTGATTCCAAAAATATTCGGATCAAGCCCAAGTGGAAGTTTTGTATTTATTAGGATTAAAGTAATTGTTGTACCACCGCCAATTAACATTGCCCACATAGCCGCAATAGAACTACTTCGTTTCCAAAAGAATGCACCGATAACAGGAACAAATAATCCCGAAACCATAAATGCATACGAATACAGCATCAGTTGAAGTACATTCTGCATGCTGCTTGCAAGCCATAAAGCAAATATTCCGATAATCAAAGTAAGCCATTGAGATAATTTTAAGAATCTTTTTTCATTTTTGCTGACTGAAAAAAACTTATCGATTATATCTGTAGCGACATTGCCCGCCGCCGCCATCAGGCAGCTATCCGCAGTGGACATAATTGCAGAAAAATATGCCGACATCATCAATCCCATCAAACCTACAGGCATTACTGTTCTAAGCAAAAGCGGTAATCCTTTTTCGGGATCGAGACCGGCCACAGAAGGAAAGCCGAGATATGCAAACATACCATGATCGGCAGCCACTCTTCCGAATAGTCCGAGCAGAACACCCATCATAGCCATAACCGGCCACTCGAAAAGTCCTGCCATGAACCAGGCCCTCTTCGCAGTCTTTTCATCTTTGCATGCATAAATTCTCTGGTAGAGAGTCATTCCAACAAACCATATTGGAATAATAGTAACGCCCCAATTAACGAGTGTTTGCCAGCTTACATTTGTAAAAGATAAAAGATCGTTTGACACTTCTTGCTGAAGCGCACTGTATCCTCCGATTGCAAAATAGCCAAGAGGCAGCCCGATAAAGACTAATCCCGCCATTAATACAATCCACTGAACAGTATCCGTATAGATGACAGCTTTTATTCCGCCAAGCGATGTATATCCGATTATAATTGCTCCCATTATAATTAATGCCGTTTCCATATCCAGATTAACAAATGAAGCCGAGGCTAATTTTGCACCGGCAAGTATTTGTGAGCTTGTAAAACCTATGTATCCTACAGCTGAAATTATTCCGGCGATTAAAGCAACTTTATTATTATAAAAATATTCGAAGATTTGCGGGAAGGTGTAAAGTTCTTTAAAATTTTTCATTCTGCTAACCCGGGGAATTAGAAGCACCGCACTGACCCATGCACCGATCAAACCGGTGAACAGCATCCATGAACCTGAAATCCCCATTACGAATCCAAGCCCGCCCAGACCGATAGAAAAACCGCCTCCAACATCCGTAGCGACTACAGATAAGCCGACATGAACGCTTCCCATTTTTCTGCCTCCGACGAAATAATCCTCGGGATCTTTATTCTTCTTAAGAAAATAAAACCCTATGCCGAGCATAGCGGCCATGTAAACAAAAAACTCTAAGAGATCAACAAAATGCATTTTTACTTTTTAACTCTCTGCTTTTAACTTTATAATTTTTACATTTGACTTATTCTATATTACTTTTTTCGTTATGTATCGCGAATTCATCAAACGTGCAATTGAAGTGTAGTTTGGCCGGTACGAAACCTGTTTTCCTACTTTGTAATTTCCTTTGTTTATTCCAAGGTCGTAAACAGTCATATCGGAAGTAGTACCGACAAAGTTTAGTTGTTCATCTTTCGGAATTAATTCTTTGACATCTACATCAAGCTGTCCAAAATCTACAATACACCTGTAGGTTTCTTTCACTCCCTCAGCAAACTGTACATCAGCCGTATGACCGACATTCGCATCTCCGATAATTCCATCGGGTTCAAGTTCTTTTTTATTCAGCTCAAGTATTTCCGCATTGAACTCAATTGTAGATGTCGATAGATCCCGGAACTTCTTATTATTCAGAGGGGATGTTCCTAACAAAGCGGCTTCACCTATTCTGAAATGATTTACGCCTTTCGGAATTTTACCTTTTGCTATTAACGGCAGCGTAATTGAACTACCTCCGGAAATCAATTCAAGCTTTTTGTTGAATTTTGCTTCGATCAGCCTTGTATATAAGCTGAGTTGAATTAGTTTATCGTAGGTTGGTTCGACTCCGTACATGCAGCCAAGGTTAGTACCTATTCCTATTGTTTCAACATGTTCAAGTTTGAAAATCTTTTCATAAAAGTTTAGAATATCATCCCGGACAATACCCTCACGCAGTTCACCCATTTCAATCATAACAATAACACGATGTTTTTTGCCCTGCTTTTCAGCTTCACTGTTTAGTGCTTCAATTGTTCTGAAGGATGTATTAAAAGAAATATCGGCATATCTTACTATGTTATGTACCTGGTTAATTGCAGGGGGTTTGATGTACATCGTTACAATATCCGGTTTAAGTTCTTTAATTATACGGAGATTTGTAATTCTTGAATCGCCGACGGAATGCAGATTCTTAATGCAAGGTTCGGGAAGAATTTTTTCCAGTGCTCCTTTATGGCCGCATAACATTTTTGTAACAAGAGTCCATTCAATATTATTCTTGGATAGATAGGCATTAAGCTTTTTAATATTGTCAAGGATATTTCTTGTGTTTATTGTAAGTGTTGCCATTTTTATTTCCCTTTAATAAATCTCATCTCAGCATATTTGGTTGTAAACCCAATTCTTTCGTATAATCTTTTTGCAGGATTCTCATATTCAACATGCAGCTTTACATCACCTTCGGCTTCTTTAATTCCTCTTTCGACAATTTGTTTGCCTATTCCTTTATTTCTGAATTTGCCGTCAACGGCAACATAAACAAGAATATTTTCGGGAATGTATTCACTCATCCCGGTTTTATTCATAATCAAGGCGCCGCAAAGTTCGTTGTCATAATATGCGGTTAACAGAAATCCACCTAAACCACCATTCTTACCGAAAGCAAAATCAATGCACTTCGATATTGCAGATTTAGAATCGCCGAATTGATCGAGATGGGTATAAAGAAAATTTATAAATTCTTCTTTTGATAATTGTTTTTCAAGTTCTGTTTCGTTTTCTATTTTGGTTATCTTTAACATTGTTTCTCCAATACTCAATTATTTTTTATGACTAATCACCATTCTTCCAATCGAAGAGGTGATTAAAAAATTACTTAATTAAAGGAATAATTATGACATCACTTCAGCACCGGGTAATTATCGGTGAGATTCCGATTGATTTTACTATTTTATAGCAGGCATTGTTAATTTTAGAAGATTATTCCCTTGTTGCGAATATTTACTTAAAATAAAATAAATATGGAAAATTGCAAATTATTGAAGGATATTTTTAACATTGATTCTCGAAGCATTATTTAAAACCTGAATAATTTAGAGTGACGATTTTAGACGGAAGAGGTATAAACGAAAGACAAAGAAGTAAAAACGAGAAACGAAAACAAAAAGATAATAAACATTTTGCCGGAAGACAGAAAAATCGGGAAAGGAGAGCTATTCGTGACAAAAGTTAAATCAAAATTATTTTGTGAAAATTTTAAATTGACTAATATTTATTGGAAATAAACAACTGAAGTTCATTGCCTACCGTTTTTCGTTTAACGTTTTAAAACGTTAATCTGTTTTTAATTCAAGCAGCTCTGTAAATTTATCCATTACCTTTTCTAACGGAAGCTGAAGCATGCATTCATGATTGTACGGACAAATTAATTTATTGCAAACTATGCAGAAAAGATCTTCTTTAATTACATAAGTTGAATTGGGTGAGTAAGGGCCGTGCTTTTTCGGATCGGTAGGGCCAAAAATTCCGAGAGTCGGTTTTCCCATTGCAGCAGATATATGCATCGGGCCAGAATCGTTTGCAATGATTACATTGCATATATTAAATAGTGCACACATTTTTCTTAACGAAAGCGATGGAATTGTAACGGCATCTTCATTCAATTGTTCTTGAATGAAATAAGTATCATCCTCATCTCCAGGGCCCCAAAGTATTAAGAATTTAACTTTATATTTTTTAAGTATTTCCCGGCAAATTTCGACCCATTTAGAGGCGTCGCATCTTTTCGATGACCAGCCGCCTGCAGGAATTATCCCTATAATTTTTTCATTTGCATTAAAATTTTTTTGGAAATAATTATCAGCAAAAACTTTCTCATCATCAGAAACATAATAATGAATATTTTTTGAAGTTATTGGAATCTCCAATGGTTTTAATAATTCAAGGTTGTGCTCGGCGGAATGATGATCGCCTCTTTCCGAAGTGCCTAAAATATTATAAGCATATTTTCTGCCCTGATATGCGAAACCTACCCTGTATTTTGCTTTGCTGAAATAAGTCAGTTGAGCTGTTCTCGGGTTACTCCACATATCGAGTATTAAATCATAATTTTCTTTTCGAATTTTAAATATTGTCTTTAAAACGAATTCTTTCCTATCTGCACTTATGATTTTGTTTATCATCGGATTATTTTGGAGGCTCGGCATTGCAAAATGTTCAGTCATATAATCAATTGTTGCCGAAGTAAAATAGCTTTTAAGATTATCCAGAACAATGGTTGAAAGAATAATATCCCCGATCCCTCGAGGTTTAATACAAAGTATTTTCTTTATTTCATCTTTGTCGATTTGCATCTTAAAATTTGAATTTATTATTGTTATTGTATTTAGAAAATATTCAATTTTGAATTTCTCATACAGCTAAGGTGACTACATTGAACTCACACTTAAGCTTGTTATCATTTTTACTATTTTTATTTACAAATATTCAACTTCTTTTGGATTTATTACCGAAGTTAAAAAGAGAATTTAAAAGTTATGCATGAGTTAATTGCCTAAATAATAACTTTTAATTTGATTCATTATTCCATGCCGAAGTTGTATAAAAGCATAAAGGTTATTTATGTTATTTAAAAATATAATAAAAAATTTTCAATGTGCATCCAGCCAGTTATTTCCTATTCCTGTTTCAACTTTTACCGGGACTTTTAACTTAAGTGCATTTTCCATTTTTTCTTTTATCATCGGAATAAGATCATCAACTTCATCTTTGTGCATATCAAAAACAAGTTCGTCATGTACCTGCAAAACCATTTTGGTTTTTGTTTTTTTCCTGTTTAATTCTTTTTGAATATCGATCATCGCAAGCTTTATCATATCGGCTGCGGAACCCTGGATAGGCATGTTGATAGCAACTCTCTCTTCAAATTGCCGGACAACATGATTCTTTGAATTTATGTTTCTTAAAAATCTTCGTCTGTTCATTAATGTTTCCGCATATCCTTTTTCTTTTGCGGATTTCACACTGTCATCCATAAATTTTTTAACACGTTTGAAACTGTTAAAATAAGTTTCAATAATTTCTTTCGCATGAGACTGTGTTACACCCAAACGGGTTTTCAATCCGTAAGGACCAATGCCGTAAAGAATTCCAAAGTTTACTTCTTTTGCTTTTCTTCTCATATCGGGAGTTACATCTTTAGGCTTAACCATAAACACCAACGCTGCCGTGCTCCTGTGAATATCTTCATCGTTCATAAATGCATCGGTTAAACCTTCGTCACCGCAAATACTTGCCATAATACGCAACTCAATTTGACTGTAATCGGCGCTCATTATTAAATAATTTTTATCTCTTGGTACAAACGCTTTCCGGATTTCTTTTCCCATTTCAGTCCTGATAGGGATGTTTTGTAAATTCGGATCATTACTGGAAAGCCTGCCTGTTGAAGCAGCAGTTTGATTGAATGTTGTATGAATTCTTCCTGTTTTCGGATTAATCAAATTGGGAAGCGCATCAACATAAGTTGATTTTAATTTTGAAACGGTTCTGTAATCAAGGAGCAATTCAATTATTTCATGCTCCCCTCTTAAAGCCTCCAATGAGCGGGCATCCGTTGAAAAGCCTGTTTTCGTCTTTTTGTTCGATTGCAATCCAAGTTTGTTAAATAAAATTTCCTGAAGTTGTTTTGTAGAGTTGATATTAAATTCTTCTCCGCTGACTTTATAAATTTGAGAAGAATAATTATCGATTAAGATCTGTAAATCTTTGCTTAATCCATTGAGAATTCCTTCGTCAACGCGGATTCCAGCATTTTCAATTTCTTCAAGCACGGGAGCAAGGGGAAATTCAACTTTATAGGCAAGTTCTGATTGATCATTTTTCTCAAGAAGCTTCTCTAACTTTTTGTAAAGACGAAAAGTAATGTCTGCATCTTCGGCAGCATAATTGGAAAGCAGTTCAGGCTCGACTTCAAAAATTTTAGAAGGATCTTTTTTTATACCGATCAAGTCGCTTAAGGGTATCGGTTTGTAATTTAAATATTTTTTTGAAAGCTCATCCATTCCAACTTTTTGATCCGGATCGATAATGTAACCGGCAAGCATCGTATCGAAGTAGAAATTTTCAACTTTAATTCCAACACTCCGCATTACGGAAATATCGAACTTACCGTTCTGGCAGACTTTTTTGATTTTTTTATTTTCAAAAACCGGTTTGAATATTTTTACGAAATCTTTTAAAGGGAGTCTGCCTGTTAAATTTTTTGAGAATAATCCATCGTCGTCATTTTCAGGATTTATTGTAACAAAAAATCCTTCTCCCTCTTTAGTTGAAAATGATGCTCCTGCGATATGAAGAGTAAAAGGATCAAGGCCGTCTGTCTCAGTATCGAAAACGAATAGGGAAGTTTTTAATAATTTTTCAGCTAAAGCTTTTGCATCTTTTACATCATTAACAAGTTTGTATTTAACATTCTTTTTGTCGAAGACAACCATTTCGTCTTCACCGGCAGTTTCGTTAAAATCCTGCTTTTCGGTTTCAATTTTTTCGCCGTCGAGTCCGTAAACTTTCATCAATCTCAAGTATAGAGCTTTGAATTCCAATTCTGAAAATGTTTCTTTAACTTTTTCGAAATCAGGTTTTTCAAGTTTTGCTTCTTCAAAATCGAATTTTAACGGAACGTCGCAGTGAATGGTTGCAAGATCTTTTGAAAGGATTGCATTTTCTTTCCCTTCAATCAGCTTTTTCTTCAAACCTTCTTTTTCTATTTCATCGATATGCTTATAAATTCCTTCAACCGAACCATATTTTTGAATTAAAGGAGTTGCGGTTTTTGGTCCTACGCCTGCAACGCCTGGAATGTCGTCCGATTTATCGCCAATCAAAGCAAGATAATCGATCATCTGTTTCGGTTCGAATCCAAATTCTTCTTTTACTTTTTCAACATCATAAAAGATTAATTCATTGGAAGATTTTCCCTGTTTGACAATTTTAACTTTATCGGTAACAAGCTGATTGTAATCTTTATCCGGAGTAATTATATATGATTCAAATCCTTTTTTCTCAGCATGCTTAACTGCCGTACCGATAATATCATCCGCCTCATATCTTGGAAGAATGTAAACCGGAATTTTCAACTCCTCAATAATTTGTCTAATCCTTGCGATTTGCGGAATCATATCATCGGGCATTGCCATACGTGATGACTTGTACAGCGGATACTTTTCATGTCTGAAAGTTTTTTCTTTCGAATCGAATGCTACTGCGATATAATCGGGTTTATTATCTTCTAGTATTTTTAGAAGTTGGCTGATAAAACCATAGACTGCTGAAGTCGGCTCACCTTTACTTGTAGTTAAAGGGCGGGAAATAAATGCAAAGTAAGCTTTATATGCAATTGCCATTGCATCAACAAGAACAAGCTTTTTGGTTTTCATAATTTTTAATGACTTCGTTGGAGAAAAATAGAGAATTTATATCTCAATATATTAAAATTATAAGAACAATTTCGAAACCGCTTTTTTGAATCTGAAAGTTAGTTCTTAACAAGTCCGTTATTGTATTATTTAAGGATCGAAATGGCGAATTTTAAATATTGTCAAAAAGATGAAGAAATTGAGTAAAGATTTTAATAAATTAAGAACACATTTATTTGATTTATGTTAATCGAGGAAAAGGGGAATGATTAACTTGAAAAATTACATAATCAGAATATATATAAATACTTTTCGATCAGGATTTCTTTTCGAATTGCCTTCATTACACTTTAATAATTTTATTAAAGCATTTCAATTATTTCGAAATAAATTAAATCAAATTGTTATTTACCAATCACAAAACTTCAGGGGTTAGTATGAAAAAACTTATACCTTACTTTACTTTTTTATTCTGTTTCTTTTTTACCGCAGCGATTTTCGCGCAGTACAATTCACCTAAATCCGATCCGCCTACGACATTTGATTTAAGAAACGTTAACGGCCAAAATTATGTAACTTCCGTTAAATCGCAGCAGGGAGGCACCTGCTGGACTCACGGCACTATGGCCGCAATGGAAGGGAACTTAATGATGACCGGCAACTGGACTAATAACGGCGAAACCGGCGAACCAAATCTCGCCGAATACCATCTCGACTGGTGGAACGGGTTTAATCAATTTTATAACGGCGATCTTGATCCGCCAACAGGCAATGGATTAGTAGTTCATGAAGGTGGCGATTACCGGGTTGCTTCCGCATATTTAACAAGAGGAGATGGTGCTGTTAGAGATATCGACGGCCAATCTTATAATTCACCTCCTTTGGAAAATGACATAAGCTTTCATCATTATTATCCGAGAGACATCTACTGGTTAAATGCAAGAGACGATTTAAGTAATATAGATGTTCTTAAAGAGGCGATAATGACTTATGGCGTTATGGGAACATGCATGGCTTACAGCAGTTCGTTTATGCAGAATTACATACACTATCAGCCGCCGAGTTCAACTATGGAACCGAATCATGCAGTTTCAATTATCGGGTGGGATGATAACAAAGTTACACAAGCTCCGTACCCGGGCGCATGGCTCGTTAAAAATAGCTGGGGAACAAGTTGGGGATTTAGCGGTTATTTCTGGATTTCATATTATGATAAATATTGCGGCAAACATCCGGAAATGGGCGCTGTTATTTTTAAAGATGTCGAACCGCTTAGTTATGATCATATTTATTATTACGATTACCACGGCTGGCGGGCAACTAAAGAAGATTGCAGCCAGGGGTTCAATGAATTTACATCCGGCAGCAACGAATATCTTAAATCGGTTAGTTTTTTCACAACTGCCGATTCGGTTAATTACACAATAAAAATATACGACACATTTCAAAACGGACAGCTTCAGGATGAATTGCGTTCACAAACAGGTTATGAACAATTTACCGGCTTTCATACTGTTGATCTTTCCAATATGCTTTATCTTGCACAGGGAAATGATTTTTATGTTTACGTATCGGTATCAAGAGGGGGAATGGCGTTTGACCGTACATCCGAAGTTCCTGTCCTTTTAATCGGGGGACCTTACCGTACAATCGTTAATTCAACTTCGCATCCTAATGAAAGTTATTACTGGGACGGTTCACAATGGCAGGATATGTACGATTATTCAGATCCGCCCTGGCCGGCTGGTACAGCTAATTTGTGTATTAAAGCTTTGACTTTGGATGAAGAGAATACTCCGGTTGACTTTACTACTTTCACCTGTCAAAACGATGCAGACAATGTAATTCTAAACTGGACAACCGCAACTGAAACCAACAATCATGGATTTGAAATTGAAAGAAGTCAAAATACAAATACCGGCAATCATATTTGGCAAAAGATTGGATTTGTAAATGGAAACGGTACAACTACCGGAGCAAAATCTTATTCATATACCGACACAAAAGTTACATCCGGAGTTTACGTTTACCGGTTGAAACAAGTTGATTATAATGGTGCATTCAAATATTCAAAAGAAGTTGAAATTTTGGTTAATGGTCCATCCAAATTTGCTTTGAGCCAGAATTATCCAAATCCGTTTAATCCTACTACAACAATAAAATATTCAATTGCTAAAGACGGATTTGTAAAACTTGCGGTTTACAATACTCTTGGTCAGCAGGTGGCAAGTTTGGTTAACGAAATTAAAAAGACGGGTAGTTACCAAATTACATTTGACGCTTCAAGATTATCCAGCGGCGTTTACTACTATAAATTAGAATCCGGAAATAGGGTGATCACGAAAAAGATGATGGTTCTTAAATAAGGAAAATTAAAGATGGCATCTTCTCACGTAGATAAACACGATGGGAAGATGCCGTCTTTCAATTATTAAAATTAACATCATGGTTTGCATATTGATTTCGTTTATTTTTATTTTAGCCGGTACTAAATACTACAGTAATTTTTAAGAGGGGTTATAAATGGTTTGGGATAATAAAAGTAGGGTAATAAAAAACTTCTTTTATCATAGGACAAATTTTATAAATTCCGCATTGCGGTTTACTTTTCGCATAATTTCATCTCCACCAATCAAACCTAAAGTTACCTGCTCTATAAAAATTCATAAATAAACTTTCCACTGAATAAATTTTTTATTAACAAAACCGGAGGTAACATGATTTGAACTAAAAAAATATTGTAATAATTTTTAAGGCAAAGTATTGCCTTTATCAACGGGATTATATCCCTGTAACTCATATAAGTGAGGAAAAAATGAAGAGAAAATTTTTAAATATTTTAGTTTTAATTGTGAACCCAATGCGGGCTTTCACATTTATTATCTTTTTATCTCTGCTAATACCTTCCTGCAAGAAAAATAATCCCGTAGAACCGCCTCCGCCTCCTACTCAAAAAGATACCATTACCATTTCCGTTACAGGTGTTACTTTCCGGAGTGTCGAACTTAGAGTTAAAACTTCAACTAATGTATTAAACTCAACAATTGAATTATACAGAACCCGGAATAATATAGATACAATTGTTGCAGCATACCCAATTACCATAACCGATACAACAATAATAGACGATAGAAACGGGAACGGGCTTACACTTAATACCGAGTATAGTTATTATGCAGTAAGCAGAGACAGTACCGGAAAAACGAAAGACTCAAGCAACTCTGTTATTGCAAAAACTCTTGCTGCTACCTCTCATAATTACACCTGGCAGGAAATAATTATAGGGGAATGGCAAAGTTACCTAACAGATGTATGGGGAACAGATGAAAACAATGTTTACACCGTTGGAGGTATTACATTGGACAATAAATTATATGGTCTTTTGCATTTTGATGGCAGCACCTGGACGCCAATTGATAGTGTCGGTGGAAGTGTAATTTACGGTTTTTCAGCCAATGATATTTGGACCGCAGGCGGTGGTGTTTTTCATTTTGATGGTTTAAAATGGAAACAAATAGATGCAAAAACAGTTAATCATCAATCCATTCCCTTGGATACAGTACTTTTCAATAATACACCTTATATATCTATTTGGGGAACAAGCAGCAGTAATTTGTATTTTGGAAGTACATGGGGAAAGTTAATTCATTGGGACGGAGAGAAAGCTTCGATAGTAAAAGATCTCTCAACTACTATCACCGATATCTACGGACTAAATAATAATTTCATTCTTGCATCTGTCAGCAGTTCGATTCCTCCAGGTATGGTTTATCTTTTTAACGGAATACAATGGCGAAAACTGGAAGGCCTGAACGATTACGACCTGTATGAATCCGTTTATGCGGTTAGCCATAAAGAATTCTACACAGCAGGTGAACAAATATTGATGAATAAGGATGGGGAATGGAGTGAACCAGTACATACAAGTACATACATAGAATGTATCCGCGGTAATCCCGATACCGGGGATATAATTGCGGCAGGAGATTACGCCGTACTTTATCATTTTAACGGGATTGACTGGAAAAAATTTCAATTCCAGTTATCAAGTTATAATGTATTAAGCGGGGTGTATCTTACAAATAACAAAGTTTTTGTCGTTGGTTCATTTGGCGACCAGGCAAGAATAATAATAGGAA
>CAZKUR010000081.1:0-17757 GCA_964556005.1 uncultured Ignavibacteriaceae bacterium
AAAAAAAAAGGAAACGTTACTCAAAACTTTTTCATTTCAATTTAATAGTCTTTTTTAAATAGCGAAACAAAAAAATAAAACAAAAGAGTAAAAGATGGGCATTAAACATTCTCTTTCTTAAGAACTTAATTTCTGTTTGTATTCTTATTATTGAAAAAGATATTTATTTAAGACTAATTTTCGTTTTATTTTCTACAAATAATAGTGAAACTCAACTGGCATCAATATTGAAAAAAAAGTGCGATTTTTTATATTTTATCAATAAAAAAATAAACTCAATATCAACTATTGATCTTATGAAATTTCTTGACATTACATTTTGCTAATGTTAATTTAGGTGTCAAACGAGAGATAAATAATGTTAACTGAGTTCGGAAAAATTTTTGTTTTCATTCTTGTAGCAATTTTATTCGTTATAGTTGCTGTTTTTGCTGCAAAAATATTACGGCCAGCCAGACCTACTAAAGAAAAACTACTAACCTATGAATGCGGAGAAAACCCGGAAGGAAGTCCATGGGTAAAATTCAACATCCGTTTCTATGTAGTTGCACTTATATTTTTAATTTTTGACGTTGAAGTCGTACTACTGATTCCCTGGGCTTTGGTCTACAGAAATTTTGGTTTTGGCGGTTTCTTAATAGGAGCAATTTTTTTGATTCTGTTAGGAATCGGAATGGCCTATGAATGGAGAAAAGGTGATCTCGAATGGGCCAGACCAAGACCTGTTATTCCGGTACTTAAAAAACAACAACAAAAAGCTGAAGAAACAGCAGTACTAACCGAATAAATCCAATAAATGATTACCATATGGGCCTATTAGATAAACAATTTTCTGATGACAATATAATCATAACCAAGGTTGATGATTTATTAAACTGGGCAAGGTTATCATCGCTCTGGCAGGTAGGCTTCGGCCTTGCGTGCTGTGCGATTGAAATGATGGCTACCTCAGCCTCTCATTACGATTTTGATCGATTTGGCGTTATACCGCGTCCTTCACCGCGCCAATCTGATGTAATAATCATATCAGGTACAGTTACTTTAAAAATGGCTATTCGGGTCAAAAGACTTTATGAGCAAATGCCCGATCCTAAATATGTTATTTCAATGGGAAGCTGCTCCAATTGTGGCGGCCCATA
Organism: uncultured Ignavibacteriaceae bacterium; assembly: GCA_964556005.1. Classification (GTDB taxonomy): domain Bacteria; phylum Bacteroidota; class Ignavibacteria; order Ignavibacteriales; family Ignavibacteriaceae; genus CAZKUR01. The sequence continues at coordinate 1,140 of CAZKUR010000081.1, forward strand.
CTGGGAGCACGGGTACCATGTACTTAAGGGTGTAGATAGAGTTATCCCGGTTGATGTATATGTCCCCGGATGCCCTCCTCGCCCGGAAGCTTTGCTTGAAGGTTTAATGAAACTTCAGGATAAAATTAGGCATGAAACTTTGGTTAAAAAATCAGCATGAAAACAACAGAAGAAATTTATAAAATCCTAAAAGAAAAATACCCGGAATCTACCGGTGATTTGATAACCGGTCAGCCGGTTGAAGAATTTATTAGCATTGCGCCGTTAAAAATTAGCGAAATATGCCTTTTCTTAAGAGATAACGAAGAATTATTATTCGACAACCTGATGAATTTATCCGGCGTTGATGATGCAAACGGAGAAAATAAAAAGGATGAAACAGGGGCTAATACAATAGAAGGCGGAACGCTCGGCGTTTTTTATCATCTCGAATCGACAAAACTAAGACATAAGCTGACAATTAAAGCTGCTGCACCAAGAGAAAATCCGGAAGTTGCATCGGTTGCTGAAATTTGGTATTGCGCAAACTGGCATGAGAGAGAAGCCTTCGATCTGTACGGAATAAATTTTCTTAATCACCCTGATCTCAGAAGAATTTTAATGCCGTACGATTGGGATGCAGGTTATCCTCTTAGAAAAGATTATAAAAATCCTGAATTTTATCAGGGAATGAAAGTACCTTATTAAGTAAAAAGTCAAAATTCAAACAATTTGTTGGATTTTGAATCAGAAAAAGAAATGATAACAGAAGAAAATAACATAGATTATAAAAGCGGAAACATTAAAACCGAAGAGATGGTGCTGAATATGGGCCCTCAGCATCCTTCTACTCACGGAGTGTTGAGGCTGGAACTTGAACTCGACGGTGAAATAATATTAAACGTTATTCCGCATATAGGCTACCTTCACAGATGTTTTGAAAAGCATTGTGAAGCAATGACTTATCCCCAGGTAATTCCATATACGGATAGGATGGATTATTTGGCTTCGATGTACAATGAATTCGGTTATGCCGTTGCGGTAGAGAGATTATGCAGCATCGAAATTCCCGAAAGGGTTGAGTACATTAGAGTTATCATGGGTGAATTCCAAAGAATAGCTTCTCACCTTGTTGCTCTTGGAACTTACGGAGCAGACATTGGTGCGGTTACTCCTTTCCTCTTCTGTTTCAGAGATCGTGAAAAAATATTAAGCTTATTCGAAATGACGTGCGGAGCAAGGCTTCTTTACAATTATATCTGGATAGGCGGAGTCTCTCACGATTTACACCCTGATTTTATAAGACTAGCTAAAGAATTTGTTACTTACTTCAAACCAAAGATTAAAGAACTGAACGACCTTTTAACAAACAATAAAATTTTTATTCAGCGTACGGCTAACGTTGGAGTTATGCCGCTTGAAACTGCGATCAACTATGGTTTTACCGGACCAAATTTGCGTGCAAGCGGACTTAAATGGGATCTCAGAAGAGACGATCCATATTCTATATATAATAAATTTGATTTCGATATTCCAATTGGTGACGGTAGGATGGGAACCGTTGGCGATAGTTGGGACAGGTATTACGTAAGAGTTTTAGAGATGGAACAAAGCCTGAAAATTTTAGAGCAGGCATTAAATCAAATTCCCGAAGGAGATGTAACTTCTGCCGTACCTAAAAGAGTTAAACCGCCTGTCGGTCAAATATACAGCAGAGTTGAAAATCCCAGGGGAGAATTAGGATATTTTATTATGAGCAACGGAACTGTAAATCCATACAGAATTAAAGTGCGCGGTCCGTCATTTGTCAATCTATCGGCTCTCGGTGAATTATGTAGAGGCCACATGATCGCCGATGTTATTGCTATTCTCGGAAGTATCGATATTGTTTTAGGAGATGTGGACAGATGACAATATATAATTTTCTCTTAAAGCTTACAGGCAGCGGAATTTTAGCCTCGTTCATCCAAAGCTTACTTCCTCTTTTTGTTTTTATCCTTCCCTTTGCATTGTTTGCCGTACTGCTTGAAAGAAAAGTTTCCGCACACATGCAGGACAGATTAGGCCCGATGAGAGTAGGTTATCACGGAATTCTTCAAACCGTTGCGGATATTCTTAAGCTTATTCAAAAAGAAGATATAACTCCGACTGACACCGATAAACCGCTTTTTAACATAGCTCCTATTTTGGTCTTTGCCGGCAGTTATGCTGTATTTGCTGCTATCCCTTTCTCGAGTGCATTTATAGGGACAAATATCAGTCTCGGATTATTTTACATTGTTGCAGTTTCAAGTTTGGTTGTTGCCGGAATTTTAATGGCAGGCTGGGCTTCAAATAATAAATATTCCCTTTTGGGAGCAATGAGGTCGGCTGCACAAATAGTAAGTTATGAAATTCCAACCATTATGGTAATCTTAACTATTGTGATGGTTTCAGGAACATTAAATCTTAACACATTAAGCGAAATGCAGACCGGTCATTTTTGGAACTGGTATATTTTAGGCGGGCCTGGAGCAGGGCTTTCAAAATTCTTATTGATTCCTTTCATGGTAATCGGCTTTATAATTATTTATACAAGCACGTTAGCGGAAGTTAACAGAACCCCTTTCGATATACCGGAAGCTGAGTCGGAACTTGTTGCCGGTTATCATACCGAATATTCAGGAATGAAGTTCGCAATGTTTTTCCTTGCAGAATATGCAAACATGTTTGCCGTTTCAGCTATAGTTGTAGCAATTTTCTTTGGCGGATTTCAATCGCCAATCGGCTACTTAGGAAATACTCTTGGAATACATTGGCTTATCCCGATTGAACAATTTTTCTGGTTTACGATGAAGGGAATGTTTTTCGTATTTGTCCAGATGTGGCTGAGATGGACACTGCCGAGATTAAGAGTCGACCAGTTGATGGCTGTCTGCTGGAAATATATGATTCCTATTGCGTTTGTCAATTTAATTATTATCGGATTAATAACATACATTTAAAATGAAACAATATTTAGGCAACGTTATAAATGCACTGATGACGATACTTATCGGGATGAAGGTTACCTTCAAGCATTTATTTGTCCCGGCAGTAACTATTCAGTATCCCACTGTAAAACCGGAATTGCCGGAAAGAGAACGCAATCGTCTTTATGTAAATATGGATGATTGCATCGGATGCGATCAGTGTGCAAGAGCCTGCCCTGTTGACTGTATTGAAATTGAAACCGTTAAAAGTCTTCCTACCGAAGATTTGGGAAAAACATCGAACGGTAAACGAAAGGCTCTTTGGGTAACAAAGTTTAATATCGATATCGGAAAATGCTGCTTTTGTCAATTGTGCGTCTTCCCCTGCCCTACCGAATGTATTTATATGACGGATGTTTATGAATTTTCGGAATATGAAAGAAATAATTTAGTATATAATTTTATTACTCTAACACCGCAGGAAGTCGAAGAGAAGAAAAGCAATTACGCAAAATTTGAAGAAGAAAAAGCAGCCCAGAAAGCTGCGGCAGCTAAAAAGGCTGCAGAGGAAAAAGCAGCAGCAGCAGCAAAAAAAGAGTCAGAAGAGAAATCTGCTTCGACTAAGCCTAATGAAGAAACCACAATTGCTAAAAAGGATGCCGCAGGAAATCCTCAGTCAGGCGAAAAGAAGGAAGAATCATAATGAACGTGTATGATATAATATTTTATTTATTCGCAGCCGTAACGGTTTTATCAGCCTTCTTTGTAGTCACCACAAGAAATATTGTTCACTCAGCTTTCTATCTTCTTTTTACATTGTTCGGTATCGCCGGACTTTATGTTTTACTGGGAGCCGATTTTATTGCGATAGTGCAACTAACTATTTACGTCGGTGGAATTTTAATTCTTCTTTTATTCGGCGTTATGCTTACAAATAAAATAACAAATGTTCAAATTAAATCAGGCACTCTCCAGGTTCTTCCAGCATCCATCGGAGTTGGTTTGTTTGCAGGAATATTAGCTGCAGCTCTTATAAATACAAATTGGATTTATGCACCATCTGCAAATCCTCAAACTACCGCCTATAGTATAGGTACCGTACTCCTTCAGGATTATGTAGTAGTATTTGAACTTTTAGGAATTCTTTTATTAGTGGCTTTAATTGGCGCCGCTTCAATGGCAAGAAAATAAATTTTAATAGAACCATGACACACATTGGAATAAATCATTATCTCATAATCAGTTCGTTCCTCTTTTCATTAGGAATCTTCGGCATCATTACTAGAAAGAATGCCGTTATGGTTTTAATGGGAATTGAACTGATACTCAACTCTGCAAATTTAAATTTTGTGGCATTCGCTAAGTACGGTGGCTTCGGTTTTCAAGGTCAGATATACGCTTTATTCGTTATTGTACTTGCTGCTGCCGAGGCTGCTATTGCATTGGCGATTGTGCTCAATATTTATAAAACATTTTCAACTGTAAACGTAGATGAAGTTGATAAACTGAAAGACTAAAGAATATGTCCGAATCAACGTTAATAATATTAGCTCTTATTTCTCTCTTTCTTCCTATTGTTGGTTTTACCGTTACATTGATTTTCGGAAAAAGAATTAAGAAGCTATATCTTTTTGAAATTTTTCTTTTATTCCTAACATTCATTTCATCGGTATTATTAGCAATCTTTAAGTTGAGCGCATTCCTCCACACGGATATTACGAGTGAATTCACATGGATTGATATGGGTAATGCCCCATTAATAGGACACTTAACTATAAACCTGGGAATTCTTATTGACAATATCTCCGTAATTATGCTGGCTGTCGTAGGGCTAATAAGCTTACTGGTTCATATTTATTCCATAGCATACATGGAAGGTGATTCGAGATTCAGCAGGTACTTTGCTTACCTCGGGCTTTTTACTTTCTCAATGTCGGGTATTGTGCTTACTCATAATTTATTTATGATGTACATGTTCTGGGAGTTAGTCGGTATATCATCTTATTTATTGATTGGTTTCTGGTATGAGAAAAAATCAGCCTCCGATGCAGGCAAAAAAGCATTTCTTGTAAATCGAATCGGCGATATAGGAATGCTTGCGGGTATCCTGATAGTTTTTACTAATTATCATACTTTTACTTTTCAAGAAATATTTTTCCAGATTTCACAGGGCCATCTTCCGTTTGGTAGTGAAGCCTGGCTGACTATAACCGGTATTTTATTGTTTTGCGGTGCAATTGGAAAATCTGCTCAATTCCCGCTGCATGTTTGGTTACCTGATGCTATGGAAGGTCCAACTCCTGTAAGTGCACTTATTCATGCGGCAACAATGGTAGCTGCCGGAGTATTTTTTGTGGCAAGAATTTTCCCGATGCTTTCAGGCGGTGCATTATTATTCATTGCAATTATCGGAGCTTTATCGGCTTTCATTCCTGCAACGATTGCATTAACTCAAAACGATATTAAACGTGTCCTTGCCTATTCGACCATAAGCCAGCTTGGCTATATGGTAATGGCACTTGGAATCGGTGCTTATACTTTTGCCTTCTTTCATTTAATTACACATGCGTTTTTCAAAGCATGTTTATTCCTCGATTCCGGTTCAGTAATTCGTTCAATGCATCATGAGCAGGACATTAGGTACATGGGCGGCTTAAGAAAGAAAATGCCATGGACTTATGCTTCATTCTTAGTTTCTTCACTTGCGATTTCAGGGATTCCTTTAACAAGCGGATTCTTGAGTAAAGATGGGATTCTCGCGGGGTCATTTGCATTCGGCTCATTAACCGGCAACTGGTTCTTTGCCGTAATCGGATTCTTTGTTGCAATGTTAACTGCATTGTACATGTTTAGGTTGATAATTCTGACATTCCACGGCAAACCGAGAGATGAAGAAAAACATCATCATGCAAAAGAATCTCCTTTTGTTATGGTTATGCCGCTTGTGGTTTTATCTGTACTTTCAATATTCATGTGGTACACACCGAATCCTTTTAATCCTGAGCAAGGATGGTTTTTATCTAACTGGGTAAAGACGCCGGAAATTGTTGTTCCGGTTAATGCCCGCTATTCTTTTATGAAACCGGATAATGCGATTGAATCTTCTGCCGTAAGTGAAGTGAAAGCTGAGCATTCAGAAATCACTTATTCAAGCACTTATACCGAAGCAATGGAAAACGCTCATATTCCTTCGATGTTTCTGTCCTTAAGCCTGGCATTACTTGGAATTCTTTTAGCATTTTTAATTTACCACTGGAAGAAAATCAGTGCAGATAAGCTGGCAAGTTCACTAAAGCCGCTTTATAATCTTTCATACAATAAGTGGTATTTCGATGAGATTTATTATGCAACTTTTGTTGCCGGAACAATGGGCATAAGCAAATTTTTTGCATGGTTCGATGCAACGATTATTGATGGAATCGTCAATGGTTCGGCAACTGTAACCCGCGGGTTATCACAGGTAAGTAATAAATTTGACAGTATCGTTGTTGATGGCATGGTCAACGGCGCAGCATACTTCAGCGGATTCATCGGACTGATTTTCCGAAGATTCCAAACAGGCAAAGTGCAAACTTATATAATAATGGTAATTTTTTCGTTAGTAGTATTAATATTTCTGTTTAAGTCATTTTAAGGCGGACTAAGGCCTTTTAAATTTGAAATTATTAGGTAAATATCAATGGAACATATCCCAATTTTATCGTTAATAACTTTCCTGCCGGTGGTAGGAATGATTATCATTTTATTCATCCCTAAAAACCAGCCGAAGACTGTAAAAAGCTTAACTCTGGTGATTACGGGAATTCAATTGATACTTGCTATTTTAATCCTTGCAAGCTTCAATTATTCCCTCGGCGGTATAAACGATCCGAAGTCTTTTCAATTTATTGAAAACTTTAAGTGGATCGATATAACAGGCTTTTCATGGCTTGGAGAGATCAGGATAGATTATTTCCTTGGTATCGACGGCTTAAGTGTAGTATTAGTACTGTTAACGGCAATCATCACCTTTATAGCTACTCTTTCATCCTGGAATATTAATAAGTCGGTTAAAGGTTATTTCGCGTTATACCTTCTGCTGGATACAGGCATGATGGGAGTGTTTGTAGCATTGAATTTCTTCTTATTCTACATTTTCTGGGAATTGATGCTTCTCCCGATGTACTTTTTAATCGGTATCTGGGGCGGCCCGAGACGAGAATATGCAGCGATTAAATTCTTTCTTTACACTTTATTGGGAAGTGTATTCATACTAATTGTAATTATAGGTTTATACTTCAGCACGCAAGATACTTTAGCAAACGGAACAAAAGTATTTTCATTCAATATGCTTTCGATGATGAATCCTGCTAATTATACAGCTACCGGAATTCTTTCTCCCTTCAACCCGAACAATTTGAGGTTTATAGCATACATTGCCCTGTTTATAGGATTTGCAATCAAAATTCCGATGTTCCCCTTCCACACGTGGCTGCCCGATGCACACGTCGAAGCGCCGACACCTATAAGCGTTATTCTTGCGGGTGTTCTTTTAAAGATGGGAACCTACGGAATATTAAGAATAAGTTTCCCGATTTTCCCGGAAATTACCCGTCAATTAGTATGGTATATTGCTCTATTTGGAATGATAAATATAATTTACGGCGCTTTAACTGCAATGGCGCAAAAGGATTTCAAGAAACTCATTGCTTATTCTTCAATCTCACACATGGGTTTTGTCCTGCTTGGTTTAGCATCGCTTAATACGATGGGTATATCAGGCGCAGTTCTGCAGATGTTTAATCACGGAACGATTACAGCAATGCTCTTCTTAACTGTAGGCGTTATTTATGATCGTTCACATACACGTGACCTCGATGCATTCGGTGGACTTGCGAATCAAATGCCTATCTATACCGGGTTTACAACTCTTGCGTTCTTTGCGGCAATCGGTTTGCCGGGTCTAAGCGGATTCATTTCAGAATCTTTTGTTTTCCTTGGCGCTTTCGGATTTGAAACAATAAGAGTCATTACAATAATTTCCACGCTTGGAATTTTATTAGGTGCGGGCTACATGCTCTGGACAATGCAAAGAGTTTTCTTAGGCAACTTAAAAGAAAAATGGTCGAACTTAAAAGACCTTACAGGACGCGAATATGCGATGTTTATTCCATTATCTCTGATAGTTTTATTTGTCGGAATATACCCTGCTTCGATGCTGAATTTAATGAACACCTCTGTTAATGCTATGGTTCATTTTATGAATAACGCTCAGCACTTTTATAGTTCACTATCAATGTTAAAATAAAATAAAGTAACGAAAGTGGAAACAAGTTTAAGTCAAGTTGTAAATAGTTTATATTTAATCAAACCGGAAATTGCAATTTCGATTACGCTGGTGCTGATTGTGCTGGCCGACTTGATAATGGGCAGCAATAAAAAATTCCTGCCTTATATTGCTTTGATTGGATTAGTTGTAACTTCGATTTTTGTTATACAGCAATTCGGTTTGAACACTTTCGGATTTAAAGTCTCCGGTACCAAAGGTATGATCGTTGCCGATGCATTTGGAGCTTTCTTTAAAAGTGTGGTTATATTAGCTTCCTTCCTGGTAGTTTTCTTTTCAATGTCGTCCGAAGAGATAAAGAAAGGTTTTGAAAGACAGGGCGAATACTACACACTTTTATTCGGTATGATTCTCGGAATGCTGTTCGTAATCTCTGCAGCCGATTTAATTTTGATTTATCTTTCGCTTGAATTATTATCACTTTCGTCATATGTATTAGCCGGATTTTCAAAAACAAATATTCGCAACAGCGAAGCTTCACTTAAGTATATTATTTACGGCGGTGTGTCTTCGGGAATTATGCTTTTCGGAATTTCAATTATATTTGGAATTACCGGCACTACAAACCTTTATGCAATAAATTCTTTTATTCAATCGGCTCAAATAAATACTTTAACTTTTCTATTAGCTGGTTTGCTGATATTTGTCGGCATTGGATTTAAAATCTCCGCTGCCCCATTTCATTTCTGGACGCCCGATGTTTATGAAGGTGCACCAATCCCGATTACTGCATTTTTATCTATTGCAAGCAAAGCTGCTGGTTTTGCTTTGCTAATCAGATTTATTCAGGTTACGTTTTTAACGTCTATCGATAAATACGGATTCTGGACCTTATCTGCTTTAATTGATTGGAAAGAATTTATCATTATACTTTCAATTTTAACAATGACTCTCGGCAACTTTGCCGCTTTGTGGCAGGACAATCTGAAAAGAATGCTTGCATACTCCAGCATTGCTCATGCAGGATATTTATTGCTAGGTCTTGCCGTAATGTCCAATGAAGGTATAACCGCAATACTTATATACTTTGTAATCTATGCATTCATGAATTTAGGTGCATTCTTTATAGTTATGGTGATTGCAAATAGAACCGGAAGTGAAGACATCGACGATTATAAAGGATTAGGATACAAAATGCCTTTCCTAGGAGTTTCACTCGCTATCTTTTTAGTTTCTCTTACCGGTCTGCCTCCCACAGCAGGATTTATTGCAAAGCTTTATCTTTTCATGGCGTTGATAGATGCAAAAATGATTGTGCTTGTTGTAATAGCTATTCTAAACAGTGTTGTCTCCCTTTATTACTACATTCGAGTTTTGAGAAATATGTTTTTAACCAGGCCTGAAGAAGAAGTTATACCTGTTAAAGAATCGTTTTTCAATATAGTATTAATCGTTGTAATGTTGATACCTGTACTGGTTTTAGGAGTTTATTTCACTCCTTTAGTTCAATTAGCTGAGAAATCAATCGCTCTCCTACCCTTTTAGTACGTGAGGTTTTTTATTTGAGTTGATTTATTTATTATATAACTTAACTTTAAGAAATAAAAAATCAGCCATAAGTATTAAAATATTCTGTAATGTCGTTAAAGTTCCCTGTATATTTAGATAATCATTCAACCACGCCGTTAGATCCCGAAGTTTTTGAAGCAATGAAGCCATATTTCCTGGAAAAATTCGGCAATGCTTCAAGCAAAAACCATTCATTCGGATGGGAAGCTGAAAGTGCTGTAAAGCAAGCGAGAGAAAAGATTGCCGGTTTTATTAATGCGAACCCGAAGGAAATCTATTTCACAAGCGGCGCAACGGAATCTATTAATCTTGCACATTTTGGAATTGCAGAAGCATATTATAAAAAAGGCAACCACATAATCAGCACAAGCATCGAACACAGCGCTGTTATTGATTCGCTAAAAGTTCTTGAGAATAAAGGATTCTCAATTTCTCTTCTCCCGGTAAATAGTGAGGGATTTATTGATTTAAATGAATTTGAAAAATCAATTACTGATAAGACTATTCTTGTTTCAATTATGACTGCAAATAATGAAATCGGAATAATAAATCAGATTGATGAAATAGGAAGAATATGTAAAGAGCGCAGTGTTCTTTTTCATACTGATGCAAGCCAGGCATTAGGAAAGATTAAATTCGATGTTCAAAAAAGTAAAATTGATCTTGCCTCATTTTCTGCTCATAAAATTTACGGGCCGAAAGGCATCGGGGCAATTTATGTTAAACCAAATAATTCAAATTTAAAAATAATTCCTCAAATTTACGGCGGCGGCCATGAAAGAGGATTAAGATCAGGAACCTTAAATGTACCCGGCATAGTAGGGTTTGGAAAAGCTGTGGAATTATGTGCAAATAATATAGAGGTAGAAAATAAATTTATTCGAAAATTACGTGATAAATTACACAAAGGAATTGTATCAAATTTAGAAAATGTACATCTCAACGGTTCTCTAAATCATAGGTTATCTAATAATTTAAATTTATCTTTCGAAGGAGTGAGAGCAGAAAATTTAATGTTGGAAATGAGAGAAATTGCTGTTTCAAGTGGAGCTGCTTGTTCTTCAGAAACCCTTAAACCGAGCCATGTATTACAAGCTATCGGATTAAGTGAAGAACTTGCCAAAAGTTCAATTAGGTTTGGGCTTGGAAGATTCAATACTGAAGAGGAAATAGATTTTGTAATCCAAAAAATAATTGCAACTGTGAAAAAATTAAGGAGTAATTCTCCAATACAGGTATTAAAAGAAAATTCGTTAACTAATTAGGGGCACAAAAAATGAAGCCTAAACTGCAAAAATATTATGAACAAATTAAAATAGATCACGTAGTTTTTTTAAATTTCTTAAAAGCTACATTTCCGGTTTTTCACAACTCTAACTTTTTCTTTAGGGACTTTCACTACGGTGTTAGAAAATATCTTGAGAAGAAAGGCAATAAGATTAGTTATTCCGATTCGGAAGAAATTGCAAGAGAGCTCGGAAAATATTTCGAAGGTGAAGGCATATTTGTTAAAATTGACGCTCAATCCTGGAAAGTCAACTATCCTGAATTCGTTACAACAGAACCGGGTGATCCTTTATAAATAACATGGAACTTATTAAATAATTTTTATATGAAGTTTATATTTAATATTTAAGGAAGCAAAGATGACTGACATTCAAAATAATGAAATACAAATAACCGAAAAAGCTGTAAGTGAAGTAAAAAAGATAATGGGTGAGAACAATGTACCGGAATCGTATGGATTAAGAGTCGGTGTAAAAGGAGGTGGATGTTCCGGGCTATCATACACGCTTGGGTTCGATGCGGAGGCAAAAGAAGGCGATACAATTATTGAACAGAGTCAATTAAAATTATTTGTCGACGGCAAAAGTTTGTTCTATTTATCAGGTACACAGTTAGATTATACCGATGGGTTAAACGGAAAAGGTTTTGTCTTTAATAATCCCAACGCAAAGAAAACCTGCGGATGTGGTGATTCATTCAGCGTTTAATGGTGAGTGAATTCACAGCCTGATTGAATTCACAGCCCGATTGAGAATCATTTCCCATATTTGTTTACTACAAACAAATAATAATTTATCATTAGGAGGAAACTCAACATGGCAAAATTTGAACTACCCGCGCTTCCCTATTCATTCGACGCATTAGAACCATACATTGATAAAATGACTATGGAAATCCATCATGATAAACATCATGGCGGATATGTAAATAAATTAAATGCTGCTGTAGAAGGTACAGCGCTTGAAGGTAAGTCACTCGAAGAGTTATTAAAAGGAGTTTCAAAGCATCCCGTTGCCGTAAGAAACAACGGAGGCGGTCATTGGAACCATTCTCTTTTTTGGACCGTTATGAAAAATGGCGGCGGCGGTAATCCAACAGGCAATTTGTCTAACGAAATAAATTCCACTTTCGGTTCGTTTGATGAATTTAAGAAAACTTTCAGTGCTGCTGCTGCAGGAAGATTCGGTTCAGGCTGGGCATGGCTGATTTTAAAGGACGGTAAGCTATTGGTTACTTCAACTCCAAACCAGGACAACCCGCTTATGGATGTTGCCGAAGTGCAGGGTTCACCTATTCTCGGGCTCGATGTTTGGGAACATGCTTACTACCTGAAATATCAAAATAAAAGGCCTGAGTATATTGAAAATTGGTGGAGCGTCGTGAACTGGGCTGAAGTTTCAAAAAGATTTGATGCCTTAAAAAAGTAAATCAATTTCAGAAATAGTATATTATTTCAAGCCCGTTTTTTGACGGGCTTTTTTTGTATAAAAATGTTTTAGTATGAAAAAAATAATTCCGCTTTTCCCTTTGAATTTGGTTGTATATCCCAATTCAAGTGTGCCTCTGCATATATTTGAAGAACGATATAAAAAAATGGTTGATCGTTGTTTAAAGCATGACACCGCTTTTGGCATAACAGCATTAATCAGGAATAAAATTTCCGATACTGGCTGCCTTGTAAAAATTACAAAAGTTCTAAAAAAATATACGGGCGGAGAATTGGATATTGTTGTCACGGGTATTGAAAGATTTAAAATCAAAAGAAAAGAGAAAAATATAGACGGTTATTATGAAGCGGAGATTAATGTTTTTCGCGATGATATAGTTGCAGTCGATGAAAAACTTCTTTTTTCTGCTGAAAATAAATTTAATGAAATTGTTAAAAAAGCTCACTTTAAACTCGATGATAATTTTTGGTCTAATCTTGAAAAAGCCGAACTTAAATCTTTTAAATTAGCCGAAAAGGCAGGAATGAAGTTAAACCAGCAGCAGAAATTTTTGGAAATTCAAAGTGAAAATGCACGCTTAATTTTTTTAATAGATCATTTTAACCAATTGAAAAAATTGCTTACCGAAGATCTAACAATAAGATCAATTGTTTTGGGAGACGGATATATAAATTAAATAATTGCAAAATTATTATGCAAAAAGGTTTTTATAACCTCTAAAGATTCATTGAATAATTGTTTCAAATAAAATAATTTAATTTAATTTATATAGCTTGGATTTTTATGAAATAGATCCATCATATTCATTATAATCCGCACAATCAGCGTTCCATTGTTTTCAATATTATCAAGTTTATTTTGATGCTTTTTTGATTGCTTCATTGTAAATTCTTTTTATACTATTTTTTTCTTCTCTTCTGGAAACAGCTTCAACTGCAGGAAGCAATTCGTCATTTAATTTTGTCTTAAGCTTTAAAATTTCACTTAAAGCAAACGCAGTACTCCAGCGAACCACAGTCCCGGAATCATCAGAATTTGCGAGTAAATTTCCAACGGCATTATTTAATTTTGCGGGGAAAAGGTGTGCAATATTTCCAATAACCCTGGCCGATTCCCATTTTACTCTCGGTGCTTTTTCATTAAGAGTTTGGGAAACAAAATTTAAAACATTTTCATTTGCAATGGAAGGATCCTCTTCGGTTGCATATTCAATTGCTTCAATGCATGTTGCTTTAACGGATTCCTTTTCCGTTTGGGCATAGTCGATAAGTTCTTTTATACTTATGGTTTTTTCAAGAAGCCACTTACTAATTGTTTCTGTTTTTTCTGATGGTTTTAAGTAGTTGTCGTTTATAAATTCCTCAATTGACATTTCATTTCCTGTCTTCGTTAAATTGCATAACTGCGTTTTAATATTTTATTTTTATAAATTGATGTTGAAAACTCAATTTCACCTCAGCCCCATGAAATATAGTAGTAATATCATGTTATAAAAAATAGCAAAAAAAAAAGATGACATCTTTTTAAAAGATGTCATCTTTCTAAAACTTTAATAAAAAATGATTATTAAAAATTAGCAGTCGCATGTTTCTCTGCAAGCTGCAGTCTATTTATTGCCCTATTTAATGCAGCTTTAGCCCTAATCAAATCGGTAAGCGGATCTTTTTTATCAATTCTTTCTTTAGCTCTTTCCATAGCTTCTTTTGCCCTCTGTACATCAATATCTTCAATTGCCTCGATTGAATCGGCAAGTATTAAAACATTATTATTGAGCACTTCGACTGTTCCCCCGCTTGTAGCATACAAAGTAATTTTTTCACCGGTTTGAACTTTGATCTCGCCTATTTCAAAAGTGCTTAAAAGCGGTGCATGACTCTTTAATACCTGGAAACTGCCCTTAGTCCCGGGAACAGTTATTGAGTCGATCATTCCAGAGAATAATTTTTTATCGGGTTTTATTATTTCCAGGGTAATTACTGCTGCCATACTTAAGCCATTGCCTTTGCTGCTTCAACCGCTTCTTCAATTGTTCCAACGTACATAAATGCGGATTCCGGAAGGTCATCATATTTTCCGTCGATAATTCCTTTAAAACCTCTGATTGTATCTTCAATTTTTACATATTTTCCTGCTCTTCCGGTAAACTGTTCGGCAACATGGAAAGGCTGGCTAAAAAATCTTTGAATTCTTCTTGCTCTTTTAACAAATGTTTTATCTTCATCGGAAAGCTCATCAATGCCAAGAATATTAATTATATCCTGAAGGTCTTTGTAATGCTGCAGAATTTCTTTACAATTCGTTGCTACATCATAATGTTCCTGACCTAAAACTCCGGGTTCGAGAATTCTTGAAGTAGAATCCAGAGGATCGACTGCAGGATAAATTCCCAACTCGGAAATCGGACGACTTAAAACTGTTGTAGCATCAAGGTGGGCAAAGGCTGCAGCAGGTGCCGGATCGGTTAAATCATCTGCAGGAACATAAATAGCCTGTACTGAGGTAATTGAGCCTTTATCAGTCGAAGTTATCCTTTCCTGCAATGCACCCATTTCGGATGCAAGGTTTGGTTGGTACCCTACGGCCGAAGGCATTCTTCCTAACAAAGCACTTACTTCTGAACCGGCTTGTGTAAAACGGAAAATATTATCGATAAATAATAAAATATCCCTCTGTTCTTCATCTCTAAAATATTCAGCTATTGTCAATCCTGAAAGTCCGACGCGTAATCTTGCCCCCGGTGGTTCGTTCATTTGCCCGAACACTAATGCTGTTTTATCAAGTACTCCGGATTCTTTCATTTCCAGCCAGAGATCGTTTCCTTCACGTGTTCTTTCACCGACACCAGCAAATACTGAATAGCCTCCATGCTGCGATGCAATATTATGAATTAATTCCTGGATGATAACAGTTTTGCCAACTCCTGCACCTCCGAATAATCCTGTCTTTCCTCCTTTGGAATACGGTTCGATCAAATCGATAACTTTTATTCCGGTTTCAAACATTTCGATTTCGGTTGAAAGGTTTACAAATTTCGGTGGATCTCTGTGAATTGGATATCTCTTTGATGTTTTAATTTCCCCTAGACCATCAATTCCCTGCCCGATTACATTAATTAATCTTCCTAAAGTTTCAGGGCCGACAGGAACTGAAATCGGTTCGCCTGTATCGAAAGCTTCCATTCCTCTAACTAATCCGTCGGTAGAATCCATTGCAATGGTTCTAACCCTTTCATCTCCTAAGTGCTGCTGCACTTCAACAATCAATTCGCCTTTGGTTCCGTCGGTAGAGTTTGTTGGAATTTTAATAGCATTATAAATTTCCGGCAAGTTGCCGCCTTCAAATTCGATATCCACAACCGGCCCGATTACTTGAACTATTTTACCCTTTTTTTGATCCATTGGACTTCCTGAATATTTTTTATTTAAGAATTAAAATTAATAATAAGGCATGACCTAAACAACTTTTTTTGCATTATTTTGTTTACAATTAATGCATTTATTGCCAATAATTTTAAACAAAAAAACCTCTGAGTTTAACAAAGACCTCAGAGGTTTCTTAAATTATTAGCGCTAAAAATTTCGTTATTTTAATAGAAGCATTTTTTGTGATTTAATATAATTTTCAGTCCTTAATTGATAAATGTAAACACCGCTTGCCAAATTTAATCCGGCTGATTGTGTATTGAACGTTACTGTATTCATGCCTGCATGTGCTCTCCCGTTATAAAGAGAAGCTATTTCTTTCCCGAGTATGTTATAAACTACTATTTTTACATTTTGAGATCTGGGCAGTTCAAAATTAATTTTTGTAGAAGGGTTGAATGGATTAGGATAATTTTGATAAAGTTCATAACTATATACAGAAATCGGCATTTTTACACTTTCAGTTAGATTCTCAAATTTAAATTGCGCTGTAACCGGTAAATGATCAGAAGAATTAAAAAGTGCATTTGCAACAGTTTGAGTGATAATTGTGAACGGAGGATCGTTAATACTTTTGTTAAAGTGCTGTCCGTCGTTTCCAAAAGAAGTATATGAGCTATCTATATAATCGATTTTTCCTTGAGTCATTATAGAAGGGGAAACCAAGATAAAATCGAATCTATCGTCTAATCCTCC
>CAZKUR010000082.1:0-17722 GCA_964556005.1 uncultured Ignavibacteriaceae bacterium
TTTTTTAGTGGAGCTAAGGAGGATCGAACTCCTGACCTCTTGAATGCCATTCAAGCGCTCTCCCAGCTGAGCTATAGCCCCGAATTAAAAAAATATTAAAGAACTTTTTCCTGTTTTAAAATAAGTAACTTTATATTATCAATCAATAATGACACAGCATACTTTTCCCTTTAATTTTAACTTGTTTAGGAAAAATTGTTCGATTAATTTCAAAAATTGTTTTTTAGAGAATTATGAAAAATTCAATTTTTATCTTTTTGTTTGCAGCTTTTACTGCATTTATTTTATATAACGGCTGTAAAGATACCATCACAAACTCGGATATCAATAAAGTAGTTATTCCGGATTCAAACGTAAGCTACTCAAAATATATACAGCCGCTTTTCAATGTAAAATGCACTAGCTGTCACGGGAATGGAACAACAGACGGCGGAGTTACTCTTACATCATGCTCACAAGCCACTGCAGATCCGAGCATTGTATTCCCCGGTGAACCTGAAAACAGTATTTTGGTTTGGGCAATTGAAGGTAACCCGGCAACTTCGCCTATGCCGCCTATAGGGTATCCGACTTTAAATCAGAACCAGATTCAGGGAGTAAAAGTGTGGATTAAAGAGGGAGCCCAGTGCAATTAATTTGAAGACCTTTGTGCAGGATGATTACATTTTCATAACCAATTCTTTTTTTTGTACCAATCGACAGTCCGTCTTATCCCTTCTTCAAGAAGAATATTTTGATGATAGCCGAAGTCCCGGATTGCTTTTGAAGTATCGCACGTCCAATAGCTTTGTGTAAGGTCTTTCGCTTTTTCAATATTTAAGGTAGCAGGCTTTTTACTGGAAAGTGCAAAAAATTGTGCAATGGCTGCAATTGTAAAAACAATAAAATGAGGTATTTTAACTTTAACAGCTTTTTTACCCATTACTTTTGAAGTCACATTCCCTATTTCCTCCCAGGTATAAAATTTTTCCGAACTTATAAAATAAATTTGATCTGCTGCTTTTTCACTTACAGCAGCTAAATATAATCCGTTTACCAAATCAATAACGTGCAGCAGGCAGACTTCTTTTTTATCGAACCCGACCTGAGTCATCAAACCTTTATTAAAAGTTTTAAAGAAAATAAAAATCTCAGTATCCCTTTCACCGTATACTGCGGTTGCCCTGCAAATTGTAATAGGAATTTTATCCATGTAGGATTCGGCTAATTTTTCCTGAGCTAATTTACTTCGACCGTAAGTAGTAATCGGATTGCACGGGGTTTCTTCGTTTACAATTTCATTTTTCTTAGATGGCCCAACTGCTGTTTGGCTGCTGACGATTAAAAATCTTTTTATCGTATCTTTAAATTCCAAAGCTGTATCAAGCAGGGCTTTTGTGTTTTCAACATTCCCTTCAAAATATCCTTCTTTAGTTTTTGACTTAACCACACCAGCAACATGGAAAATATATTCGGCATTTTCAAATGCTTTTCTCAATCCGGTTTTATCCTGCAAACCCGAATTAATTATTTGAACATTCTTCCCTTCAAGCCATTTTAAATTGCTTGTTTTTCTTATAAGGCACCTAACTTCAAATTTTTTTTCGAGAAGCAAATCGACAAGATGGCTTCCGACAAAACCATTAGCGCCTGTAACTACTGCAATAGCCATTAATTATAAAAAGTAAAATTATATATCCGGTTGATTTTGAAACGATTTAATTATAGATTTTCCAATGCAATTTAATAAATATTAAATAATTATTAAATCTTGTAATTCTATTATATTTCTATATTAGGAGGACTTATTGGATCTTTTTCAAAAATGTTACGATTTCACGAGAGCTGATGAAGTAAAGGCGTCTGGATTATATCCCTATTTTAGAGCTATCGAAGAAAATGAAGGACCGGTTGTTAAAATTGAAGGAAGAAAAGTAATAATGGCAGGTTCAAATAATTACTTAGGGCTGACTGCGCATCCTAAGGTTAAAGAAGCCGCCATAAAAGCCGTTGAAAAATACGGGACGGGATGTTCCGGTTCACGTTACTTAACGGGGACATTGGATTTACACATCGAACTCGAGGAAAAATTATCTAAATTTTTCGGTTCAGAAGCAGTTCTGCTTTTCAGTACAGGATATCAAACCGGCCAGGGAATTATTCCTACTCTTGTTCAGCGCGGCGAATATGTTGTTACCGATAAAGACAACCATGCTTGCCTTGTTGCAGGCACTTTAATGGCTAAAGGTGCAACTGCCGATTTTGTCCGTTACAAACATAACGACATGGACGATCTAGAAAGGGTTGTTAAAAAGCTGCCTAAAGAAACTGCTAAATTAATTGTCAGTGATGGTGTTTTCAGTACTGGTGGTGAAATTGTCAATCTACCCAGGTTAAACAAAATAGCAAAAGAAAACAACTGTAAGATATTAATTGACGATGCGCATTCAGTGGGTGTGATAGGAAAAGGCGGCAGAGGTACTGCAAGCGAATTTAACCTCGAAAAAGAAATCGACATGACGATGGGAACGTTTAGTAAAACTTTCGCATCTCTCGGCGGATTTGTTGCTGGCAGCGCAAAAGTAATCAATTATATTAAACATCATTCCGCCGCTTTAATTTTCAGTGCTTCCCCTACTCCTTCTTCCGTTGCTGCAGCAATAGCTGCATTGGATATTTTAGAATCGGAACCTGAAAGGGTTGAAAGGCTTATTAGAAATGCAGCAAAAATGAGAAAAGGTTTAAATGATCTCGGGTTTAATGTACTCGAAGGAAGAACTGCAATTGTACCAGTAATTGTCGGAGATGACGAAATCGCATTTAAAATGTGGAGAATGCTTTACGAGGATGGAGTATTTGTAAACGTCTTTATCTCACCCGGTGTTCCTCCCGGCAGGCAAATGATGAGAACGAGTTATATGGCAACTCATGAAGACGAACATCTTGATAAAATACTCGAAATATTTAAACGTGCCGGAACGAAATTAGGTTTAATTTAAAATTGTTTTCTTTTACACTTAATTAAACAAAGCATACTGCTCAAGGGATAGTATGCTTTTTTTTTATAGAAAGGTGGCTGATATGAGTGATGTTAAAATTAAAACTGTGGAATCTAAAAATGATTTGATGGATTTTATTAAGTTCCCCTGGAAAATTTATAAAGGCGATGATAATTGGGTGCCCCCGCTAATTGCGGATAGAAAAAAAATATTAAGTAAGGAAAAAAATCCTTTCTTCGAACATGCGGAAGCGGAATATTATTTAGCTGAAAAAAACGGGGAGGTTGTTGGAAGAATTGCGGCAATTAAAAACGATCTTCACAACAAAATTCATAAAGATAAAATTGGTTTCTTCGGTTTTTTTGAATCTATAAATGACCAGGAAGTAGCTAATGCGCTTTTCGATAAGGCTAAAGAATGGCTTAAGGGAAAAGGGTTTGATACAATGCGAGGGCCTGCAAATCCTTCTTTTAATGACGAAGTCGGTATGCTATTGGAAGGTTTCGATGATTCCCCGAGAATACTTATGACCTATAATCCAAAATATTACCTGGATTTATGCGATGCGTATGGATTTAAAAAATCGAAGGACCTTTATGCTTATAAAATAGAGACTGAAAAAATTAGAGCGTCGGAAAAAATTAAAAGAGTCTCGGAATTGGCGCGGAAAAGATACAAATTAAAAATTCGTCAATTAAATATGAAGGACTTTGATAATGAATTAGAAAGAGTAAAATTTGTCTATAATAAAGCGTGGGAACCAAACTGGGGATTTGTTCCGCTTACCGATAAAGAAATCGATGCAATGGCAAAAGATCTCAAACCGCTTGTCGAACCGTCAATAGTGTTATTCGGGGAAATCGGAGATCAACTGGTTGGTTTTGCACTTTGCATGTTAGATTACAATAGAATTTTGAAAGAGATGAACGGTAAACTATTCCCGTTCGGTATTATTAAGCTTTTTACTTTAAAGAAAAAAATAAAATGGGCAAGAATAATTATTTTAGGCGTAATTCCCGAATTCCAGAAGAAAGGATTGGATTCTGTTTTTTACTCGGAAATAGTTGAAAGAGCAGACCGAATCGGGATAAATCTTGGTGAGGCAAGCTGGATTCTTGAAGATAACGACATGATGAACCGCGGTGCCGAAGCTATGAATGGTTCTATTTATAAAAAATATAGAATTTATGATTATAAGATTTAATTAAAGCGACTAATGAAAAAATTATTTTTAATTTTATTTCTGCCGGCTATTTTATTCGCACAGTATTCTAATAATGATTCCGATCTCGTAAAGACTACTTTTCAAAGAATTTTTAACAAAAAAATAATCAACGCTTATCTTAATTCGGAAAATAAAGATAAAAAAATAGCCGGCCTTCTTTCAATCGGGAATAGTTCCGATACTACATTTGTTCCTCTTGTTATCGATTGTTCTTTGAGTTCGCATAAAAATTTAATCCCGTTTACTCTCGGCCAGTTGGGGCAGTGTTATAATTCGACTAAATTTTTATTAAAAAATATTGAGGATAAAAACTCAATATTTTCGAAAAGATCACTGTTTGACGCTATCGGAAAAACGGCTGGTTTATATACTTATAAAAAAATTATAAGTGAATATTTAAACGGCAACGATAAAAATTACGACGGTATTTCTCTTGCTATTGCAAACTTTGATGTAAGAAGTATTAAGTTTAATAAAGATACTCTGGATTTAATTTTTAAAAATGAATTAAAAAATTATATATCTGATAGTGAAAGATATCTTGATGCTTTATATGCTTTATATAGAATAGGCAGTTCGGGAAAAGATAAAAATTTATTAGTTAAAGGGTTAAAACAATATTTAGAATTTCCATCCAGTCAGGATACGTCTTCAATCAGAATTAAAATTATTCAATACACACTCGGCTGCCTAAGAAAAATTGAATATTTCCCGCCTGATTTTTCATTGTTCAAAAAGCTTTTATTAAATAATTACTGGCTTATTAGAGAAGAAGCATCAAAAGTTATCTGCTATTATCCCTTTAAAACAAAAGAAGAAATTAGCTCATATCTTAATCTTATTAACGATCCGAATCCTAATGTTTCCAGACAAGCTGCAATTTCCATCAAAGGGATAAAACTTAATCATTCATTTTCATATATTAAAAATCAACTGATTAGTAATATTTCCGATACCAAACTGACTGATAATTCACGCGGAGAATTATTCTTAAGTTATGTAAAGTTATTCCCGGCAGGATTTCCTTCAGCAATTTCATCCTTCAAAAATAAAATTGGTAATGAATTTATTTATAGAGCATACGGTTTTTTTATTAAAGATAAAAATGACTTTGATATTCTTTGTAATAATTTTTATACCGAATCACCTAATAACAAGAATATAATTCTTGAACAATTAATTAATTTCCAGCAAAAATTCGGTAAAGAAAAAAGCCTTAAGAAAGTACTGCTAACTTCCCTATCTTCAAAATCGCCGGGGTTAATATCTACTTCAGCCGATGGGCTATCACCACAATTTATTAAAGACAATAAAACTCAAATAAAACAAATTATTGAAAACCGGATAGATACACTAATAAATATGGCCGATTTCGAGGAAAGTATTATGTCTCTGACGGAGCTTTCTAAAAAAATTAATAATACTTTTTATAATAACATTTTAGATAAAGTTGAAAAATCGAGTTTATATTCAATCGAGAAATTTGCTTCCGGTAAAAAACACTCTAATTTAAATTTTAAGAAAGGGATAAAAAATTTTGATATCTTTTGGAGTAATGCATTTGAGTACAAATATGCTGTCGTTAAAACATCACGGGGAAAATTTAAAATACAATTTTTACCGCAGTATGCTCCGATTTCAGTTGGAAACTTCTGCTATCTTGCCGGGGAAAAATTTTTCGACGGATTAAATTTTCATCGTGTTGTTCCCGGTTTTGTAATACAAGGCGGTGACCCGTTAGGTTCCGGCTGGGGCGGGCCGGGTTATGAAATAATCTCGGAATTTTCCGATATTTCATTCGATACCGGTATTGTCGGAATGGCAAGCGCAGGAAAAGATACAGAAGGCTCACAATGGTTTGTTATGCAGAGTTATTTTCCTCATTTAAATGGAAAGTATACAGCCTTCGGAAAAATTATTTCCGGTATTGAAAATATTTTTAATATTGATCAGTACAATAAAATACTTTCCATAAAGTTGTTAAATCATTAAAAATAAATAGGTTAATATTTTCCAATAAATCGATAGTTTAATATTAACCTTGAATCGCCTGATCATATTTCCCGATATGCGGCGGGTCGATTCTTTTTAATAAATTAAAAATATTTTTATCCGGATAATCTTTCAGCCTGTTACAAATTTCCCCGCTTTTTGCATCAAAAAATACTCTGACAAATACACTGTTTATATCCAATTTATTTCTCATGCTGTTTAGAGTATTTATTAGTTTTACAATTTTTTCCTGCCCGACTTTTTTATTCTGAGAAAAAATGTCTATACC
Organism: uncultured Ignavibacteriaceae bacterium; assembly: GCA_964556005.1. Classification (GTDB taxonomy): domain Bacteria; phylum Bacteroidota; class Ignavibacteria; order Ignavibacteriales; family Ignavibacteriaceae; genus CAZKUR01. The sequence goes on from CAZKUR010000082.1 coordinate 6,485, forward strand.
GTAATAATAATCGTAAATTGCTTCTCTGAAAGGCCGGTACTTATCATTTAAAATATTATTAACAAGACCTTTTCTGTTGTAAGTTCCTGAATTAGATGTCCAACCCTGAGAATTGCTGCTTGTTGCTCCCATGTTTACAATATCAAATGCTTTAGAAAAATAAGGTGTTCCGCCCATAGCCTGCCATGTATCCATATCCATCCCGATAATTACATATGCATAATAATCAAGTAAGCTCGTTAAAGGATCAAAATTATTAGGATTAAAATTGAGCGGCTGGCCTTTCTGATAATTAAACGTCCACTGCCCGTCGTTTATTTGAAGTATCGGTGAGTTATCACTTGATTTGTAAATTGGCCTTTGGCTTGTAACAACTATTTGAGCCGTATAGGCAACATCGCTGGATGCTCCTGTAATATAAATGTTTAACGAACAGGTAATTTTACCTCCTTCCCAATTCAAATCTGTGAACTTGGTGCTATTCATATAATCCTGGACAAGGCTCTGAAAACCTGTAAGATAATCTTTATTTGCAGAAGGAACACTTTCATAATTTACATTTACCGAACAATTAAGTTCCTGGGAATAAATTAAGATAGGAAATGTCAAAAACAGGAAAAAGAACACTATTTTCATTTTTTTATCCTAAAAATTTATTAGAATGTTGATTTAATATATGAATTTCATTATTATCTAACAATAAATTTTATAAAGGTACTAAATGAAGAAATTTATACCCTTTGTAATTTTATTTATTTCAGGGGTAAATATAAGCAATGGGCAGCTTAATCCGGGCGCAAAACAAATTTCTTTAGCAAACTCTAGTGTCGCATTGAGTAACGATGTTTTTTCAATTTTTAATAACCCGGCCGGAATAGCACAGATAAACTGGAGAGAAATAGGCATTTACTATTCCCCCGCTCCTTTCGGTTTGAAAGAACTTGCAAACGGTTATGTGGCCTATAATGAACCTTTTTCATTCGGTTCTATTGCTATCGGTGGCATGAGCTACGGCTTTGATTTATATAGAGAAACAAAAGTGCTTGCGGGATTTGCTTACAATTACCAAAATAAATTTTTCATTGGATCCGTTTTAACTTTTCATAATTTTTCTATTAAGAATTACGGATCGGCGGGAGTATTTTATTTAAGCCTCGGCGGGTTAGCGTACTTAAATAATATTATTCGCTGGGGATTTTCAATATCTAATTTGAACCGGGCTACTGTTGGAAATGAAGCCGACCAGATCCCCATGGTTTTCAATTCCGGATTTAGTTTTGACATTCTACATGAATTAACATTAAATGCTGCAGTTGAAAAAGATATTAGATACAAACTGTCTCTTATGTCCGGAATAGATTACGATATAATCGAATATTTATCTCTGCGAATTGGCTTTGCCAATGAACCGAATAAATATACTATAGGGCTTGGAATAAATTATTCTATATTCAGTCTTGATTATGCTTTTTTCACTCATCCGGATCTTGGCTTAACTCATCAGGCGGGATTGATAATTCACTTTTACGATGGTGGAAGCCGGAAAGAAAAAATCAGGTCATTTCTCGGATTGGAAAGAAGAGAGTAAAAAGTCAAAGTTCAAAAATCAAAAGTCAATATTTGATTGATGAATAAAGTTATAACAATAGTAATTAGAAATGATTTTTTCCATTTATTAATGATATAGTCTTAAAATATTTTAATAACCTTCATATTAAAAATAGGCGGATGAGATTTTCTACTTCAATTTTTGTTTATTTTATAATCTTACAGCTATTTTCGGGGATAGCTTTCTCACAGGATTCTTCTTATATAAAAACAAACGATTTAATTGATGATTTATTAGAGGAACCAGATGAAGAATCGGATAACTCAGAGCTGTATGATGAGCTTGAGTCATTAGCCCAAAATCCTATCGATTTAAATAGTGCCGGTATCGATGAGCTGCAGAAAATACCTTACATCGATCTATTAACGGCAAAATTGATAATTTTACAAAGAGAAAAATTCGGAAAATTCTTTTCCGCAGATGAACTCTATTCAATCCGAAAAATCCCTAAAGAAACTATTGTCAAGATCATCCCGTTTGTTACGGCCAAAATAAAAAAACATGCTCAAAAGGAAGAAAGTAATTCGCAAGAAGAAGCGGTTTTTTATCAAGAATTATTGAATGATTCCAGGATTTCAATCAGAAGCAGGATGACTGAAAAAATACAAAATGATAGAGGTTTTGTCGAAAACAAATATTTAGGTTCGAAGTATAAAATTTATAATAAATTATTAGTTCGCTATTCCGACAAAATTGAAATGGGATTATTAACCGATAAAGATCCGGGCGAAAACCAGTTCAACGATTTTTCTTCATTTCATTTAGCAGTAAACAATTTTGGAATTTTAAAATCAGCAGTTGCAGGAGATTATCTAATTCAATTCGGGCAGGGACTTGCATTGAGCAGCCCTTTCGGTTTTTCGAAAGGTGCAGATGCGGTTTATCCTATTAAGAAAAGAGGAAAATCTATAAAACCGTACTCCAGTGCACTTGAAAATAATTTCCGCAGGGGACTTGCAGCTTCGATTGAATTTAAAAGCTTTACTCTAACTTCATTTATATCTAAAAATAAATTCGATGCTAATATCGATTCAATTTCAGGAATTATCATTTCATCACCTGTGGATGGTTACCATAGAACCGCTACCGAGATTTCAAAAAGAAAAACTGCAAGTGAAACCTTAATTGGGAGCAGCCTAATTTTTAATATAAACAAATCAATAGAACTTGGAGCATTATACTACCATTCAAAAATGAGCAATCCTTTTTTCCCATCAATCCCATACGGACTTTCCGGAACAGATTTTAATTACGAATCAATTTACTACAATATTTATTGGCTGAATTTTAATATTGCCGGAGAATCTGCTTACGACGGAACTTCTGTTGCATCTTTCATCAGCTTAGAATTTTCAATTTCAAGAAATTTTTCATTCATTACTTCAGTAAGAAATTATCCTCACAATTATAAAAACCTTCATGGATTCGGCTTCGGCGAAAAAAACGGTACGGAACAAAATGAAGTTGGATTTTACAACGGGTTTAAATGGAATTTGCCGTTCGGAATATTAAATTTTTACTTTGACCAGTTTAAATTTCCCTATGCTTCTTACTTCATACCTCTCCCCGTTCAGGGAAATGAATACCTAATAAATTTTTTAACAAAACCTATAAAAAATTTAGAATTAAAGTTCAGATACAAAAATGAAAATAAGGAACAATTAGCCGGAACCCCGGAATCGGCCAGGGATTTCATAACAAAAAGATTACGTGAAAATTACAGGCTTGAGGTAGTTTATAGTCTATCAAAAAGCATTAAATTAAAAGAAAGATTTGAATACTGCCGGTACAATATCAACTATATTTCAGCAAAAGAGGAAGGATATCTTGTTTTCCAGGATATTAGGTTCCAACCTCTTAGAGAATTAACTTTTTACGGAAGAATCGCTTTCTTCATTACGGATTCTTTTAACTCTGCAGTTTATACTTATGAAAATGATTTAAATGGAATATTAAGCAGCACTTCATTATACGGTCAAGGTATTCGATGGTATCTTGTTGCTAAATATAAATTCCTCAATTCGATAGTTGTTTCGGCGAAATATTCGGAAATTTATAAACCGGATGTAAAAACTATGGGAACAGGTTATTCGGAAATAAACAGTAATATTGAAAATAGGTTTGGACTTCAGATCGATGTGGGCATTTGACCGGTCGAATCAAATTCCTGCAGACCATCGACTTGGTGCGGGAATTCCATTATATTTCTTTCCCCTTTTAAGTTCGTATTTTTTATAAAATTGATTAAGTTTTTCGAATTAAAAGGTTTAAGCATTAAATGAATATTTTTATTCAAAGGTTCAAATTTATCAAATTCTTTTTGGGTTAAACCGGTAATGAAAATGACGGGTAAATTGTAGTAGTTATTCAGTTTATCAAGCGTTTCAAAATCATGAAAATTGCCGTCAAGGTCAAGCAGAATAAAATCAGGGTTTTCATTTAAAATATTTTTAATGAATTCCGTCTTATTGTATTGGAACGATTTTACTTTAAAGCCCTGCTTCCGTAAAGTATCTTTGATGTCTAAGGCAATGATACCTTCATTTTCTATAACCAATACTTTTCCCTTACTTTTAATCATGTATACATCCAATATTTATTTGCAAATTATGTATATATTAAAAAGTATTACCAAAATATGAAGAATTGATGAACTGTATGTTAAAAAATTAAAAAAATAATTCCGTTCAAAATCTCAATTTTTTTCATACATAATTCAAGAAATTGAGAATTTTAAAGTAAAGAAAAGAATTCAACTTTTTTAATTAAAAATCCGCCCATATTTTATTTTTGTTTAAAAAGAAGCGGTAATAATTTTACTATTGTTTTTCCATTAATAAATTTAATTAACACCGTCAGCCCGGAAAGATTCCGATAATAAAAAATAATTCGAATTTTTTTTATTTTTAGTTGCAAGCATATAAAATTAAAGTTAAATTTGAATTTTATGTAGAGAAGCATTTTTTAGTTCTTTACCGGGAAGGGCTATGAAAAATTTTTATTATTGATTTCAAAATTTATATATTTGTAAGCAGTATTTAGCCATAAATCCATCTACCGAATAAATGCAAAATTTTAAAATAGAACTTCTTAACACCTACAATAAACTGCTCAATAGAGCAATTCACACATCAAGCGATTTCCCAACATACATTTGCGATTTTATTATCGAGCAATTTGATTTTGATGCCGTAGCGATATTTAAAGTTGATAATGATAATGACCTTCATTTAATGGGTAAATCAGGCGATGTAAAACATGCGTATGAAAAAAATATTGTTTATAAATGCAGTTCCTGTCCATCGCTTAAAAATCCTGAAGATCAAATTATTTTTAGAACCCAGGATAACTGCGAATTACAGCTTTCCGAGTATGTTCAATATGAAGGATGCTTATTTATAAAGCTTAACGATGCCGATAAAATTCATCTTAAAGTTTCAAAGAAAACGGAATTCTCGAACAGCGACAGGGACAACTTAATACTGTTGGGTGAATCTTTAAAGAATCTTTTTCTTATCTGGACAGGCAATAACGGATCAACTTATGCAACAGTCGGCCAACTTGTAACCGAGATTGCTCACGAGCTTCGAACCCCGACAAACAGCATAATGGGTTTCGCTTCCCTTCTCAACGAAGAAAACCTGACGCCCACTCAATCCGAATATATTTCAACTTTAAAAGAAAATGCTTTTAATTTAATTTCTATTATAAACGACATTATCGATCTGGCAAAATTGGAGACAGGCCATAAAAAAGACGAATTGAATGAAATAAATCTTAATGAATTTATTGATGATATTCTAAAAATATTCAGGGATAAATCCGGAGAAGACAAAATAGAGTTTCTTATAAATATTGATAAAAAAATACCCGGAAATGTAAAAGTCGATTACCAAAAATTAAGATACATTCTCGTTAATCTTTTTACATGGTCGATACGTTTGACTGAAAGAGGTAAAATTTCTTTAACTGTAAATATTTTCGAAAATAACAAGATTAATTTTAAGATTACCGATTCGAGCCAGGGAATTTCCAGTAAAAATCTTAGAGAAATTTTCAAACCTTTCGCATTAAATGAATTAAGCGGTTCAAAGATGGGTAATTCAACCGGCCTTGGATTAATTCTTGCGAACAGGTACATCGAACACTTAAACGGCAACCTTGAAATTACATCTGCAATCGGCAAAGGTACTACATATAATTTTTCAATTTATTCGGAGTTTATTACAAAAATAGAGACCCAGATAACGGCAATACCGAAAACCGGGCAAACCACCCGCGTACTCGTGATTGAAGATGATTATGCAACATCAAAATTACTCAGTAACTATTTAAACAAGTGGGGCTACGATCCCGTTATCGTTAACTCTGCCGAACAAGCTCATAAGATAATTGAAAAGGATACGTTCCTTGCAATCCTAATGGATATCGTTCTTCCGGATTCAAACGGATTCGAGCTGCTTAAGGAACTAAGAGATAATCCAAAGACAAAAAGGACACCGATAATTATTTGTTCGGTTGAGGCCGAACAACAAAAAGCCTTTTTGATGGGAGCTGTTGAATATTTTGTAAAGCCGATAAATTATAATTACCTGGTTGAAGTTTTAACAAGCTACAAGTTAAAAAAGGATTCGAATATTTTAATCGTCGATGATGATGAGCCCACATTAAATTTATTAAAAGAATCCGTTACAAATTTAGGCTTTAATCCTGTTGCCGAATCGCATTCCGAACGGGTAGCCGACATGATCGAAAATATAAACCTTGATCTCGCAATTATCGATCTCGATATGCCTGAAGTTAATGGTTTTGATTTGATTAAGCTTATAAAATCAAAACCGCAGTTTTCCAAGCTGCCCATCATTATCTACACGGGAAAAGAAAACTATACAGAAGAATTAAGAAATATAGACGGGATGTTCGTTGAGCTTTTACAAAAGAGCAGCACAAATATCGAGGAGCTTGCAGATGTAATCAGCCAGATGATTAATAAATATGAAGAGCCGTCCAAACCGGAAGAAATTCTAACCAAAACGGATACGGTAAAAATATTGCTTGTTGAAGACTATAAACATTCCCAGATAATTGTAACACGGTTATTGAAGAAAAATGATTTTGATTCGATTGTAGTTGTTGAAAACGGCCAGGAAGCAGTCGATGAGGCGAAAAAGCAGAAATACGATCTTATCCTTATGGATATGCAGATGCCCGTTATGAACGGTTTTGAAGCAACGGAAAGAATCCGCCAGATGCCACAGTATAACGACACTCCAATTATAGCTTTAACTGCATTTGCAATGAAAGGCGATAGAGAAAAATGCCTTGAGGCTGGAGCAACAGATTATATTCCAAAACCAATCGACAGCCAGGAATTTATCGAAAAAGTAAAATATTATACTGAAAACAAAATGAAAGTTGCTCATTAAAGTTTTCGGATTTCAATCGGAGTTACCTCACACTTATCTCCCAATTTTTATGCAAGTTTATTAACTTTGTAGTTCATTTTATTCAGAATTAACCGGCACTAAATGATCAGCCCTAAAATAAGAGTTCGTTTTGCTCCCAGCCCTACAGGCTACCTTCACGTAGGCGGATTGAGAACCGCTCTTTTCAATTATCTTTTAGCAAGAAACCAGGGCGGTGAATTCATTCTTAGGATTGAAGATACCGACCGCACCCGGTACGTCGAAGATGCGGTAGATAAATTAATAAAAATAATGGAATGGGTCGGCCTTGAATACGATGAAGGACCTGAGAAAGGCGGAAATTTCGGACCCTATCTCCAATCCGAAAGACTTGATATTTATAATGAGCATATTCAAGAATTGATTGAACACGGTCATGCATATTATTGTTTTTGTACAAAGGATAGACTTGATGAAGTCAGAAAACAGCAGCAAATGAAAGGACAGCAGGGAAAATACGATAAACACTGCCTTCACTTATCAAAAGCCGAAATTGAAGAAAAGTTGAAAAGCAATATATCCAAAGTTGTAAGATTGAATGTACCGGAAAATCAAAAAATAGTTCTTGATGATATTATTAGAGGTAATGTAGAATTCGACAGCAGCATTGTCGACGACCAGGTTTTAATAAAAAGCGACGGCTTCCCAACTTATCATTTTGCAAATGTAGTGGATGATCATCTCATGAAAATTACTCACGTAATAAGAGGTGAAGAGTGGTTGCCTTCCTCTCCGAAACATATTCTGCTGTATGATTATTTCGGCTGGGAAAAACCGGTATTCGCCCACCTTCCCCTTTTGCTGAATCCCGACAGATCAAAATTAAGTAAAAGACAGGGAGATGTTGCAGTTGAAGATTACAGAGATAAAGGATATTTAGAAGAAGCTCTGCTTAATTTTGTTTTATTACTCGGCTGGAACCCGGGTGACGAACGTGAATTTTTTTATTTGAGTGAAATGGTCAACGCTTTTTCAATCGATAAAATAAATAAAGCAGGAGCAGTATTTAATATCGAAAAATTAAATTGGCTGAATGCCGAGCATTTGAGAAAAAAATCAAATGAAGAATTGCTCCCGCTTTTAAAAAAAGAATTAGTAAAAGCAAAATTCGATTCTCCAGATTTCAGCGACGATTATCTTCTTCAAGTAATCGAAGCAATGAAAGAACGAGTATCGTTTGTAAAAGAATATATTGAAAAAAGTCCCTACTTCTTTAAGGGACCCGAAGAATACGACAAAAATGTTATTAACAAAAGATGGAAAAGCGATTCGCCGCAGCAGCTTAAAGAATTTAAAGAAGCTGTTGAAAAACTGGATAATCCCACGAAAGAAGATTTTGAAAATACTCTAAGAAAAACTGCGGAAGAATTAAATATTGGAGCCGGTAAGCTAATCCATATTGTTAGACTTGCAGTTTCGGGAATTGGAACAGGTCCCGGTGTATTCGATATTCTTTTTATTTTAGGAAAAGATGCTGTAATAAAAAGAATTGAAATTGCTTTACAAAAAATAAAAATCTAAAAATTTATTGAGTTATCCATGACTGATAATGATAAAAAAAGTTCTTCAGTATCATCAAATTTTATTAAAGATTTTATTGATGAAGATTTAAAAGAAGGGAAATACACAAAGGTTCATACCCGTTTTCCCCCCGAGCCCAACGGTTATTTACATATCGGCCACGCAAAATCTATTTGTTTGAATTTTGGTTTGGCAAAAGATTATAACGGGTTGTGTAATTTAAGATTCGATGATACCAACCCTACAAAAGAAGAAATTGAATACGTTAATTCAATAAGAAGCGATATTAAATGGCTCGGCTTTGACTGGGAAGGCCGAGAATATTATGCTTCGGATTATTTCGATCAACTGTATGAATATGCCATAAAGCTCATTAAAAAAGAAAAGGCTTACGTGGATTCTCAAACTTCGGATGAAATAAAAAATACAAGAGGAACTCCGACCGAACCCGGTAAAGAAAGCCCTTATCGATATAGAAGTGTTGACGAAAATCTCGCAATGTTTGAGAAAATGAAAAACGGTGAGTATCAAGACGGTGAACATGTGCTTAGAGCGAAAATAGATATGTCGTCGCCAAACATGAATATGCGCGATCCAATTATATATCGAATACGTCATGCATCGCATCATAGAACCGGGGATAAATGGTGCATCTATCCCATGTACGATTGGGCCCATGGACAGTCCGATTCGATTGAAGGAATTACACATTCGATATGTACGCTTGAATTTGAAAACCACCGGCCGCTTTATAATTGGTTTGTTGAAGAACTGGAGATTCATCACCCGCGGCAAATTGAATTCGCACGGCTCGATTTAAATTATACCGTAATGAGTAAAAGAAAACTGCTCGAACTTGTTCAGGGTAAATTTGTAACCGGCTGGGACGATCCGAGGATGCCCACTCTTTCGGCTTTTAGACGCAGAGGTTACACTCCCGAATCAATTAGAAATTTTGCCGATGAAGTCGGGGTAGCTAAAAGGGATAATATAATCGATATTGCACTTTTGGAATTTAAACTCCGGGAAGATTTAAACAAGAAAGCCCAAAGAGTGATGGGAGTTCTAAAACCGTTAAAAGTAATTATCGATAATTATCCCGACGGCCAAATGGAAGAATTGGAAGCAATTAACAATCCCGAAGATTCTTCGATGGGAAAAAGAATGATTCCATTCGCAAAAGAAATATTTATTGAAAGGGATGATTTTATGGAAAATCCTCCTAAAAAATATTTTAGACTTTTCCCCGGTAATGAAGTAAGACTGAGATATGCTTATATAATTAAATGTGTTGATGTAATTAAAGATAAAAACACCGGAGAAATTGCGGAGCTTCACTGCACATATGATCCTGACACTAAAAGCGGAACAGGGACAAGCAACCGTAAAGTGAAAGGAACAATTCATTGGGTCTCTGCTGAACATGCTTTTGAAGCTGAAGTCCATCTTTATGACAGGTTATTTACTGTCCCTGATCCGTTAGCCAATAAAGATATTGATTTTAAAACTTATATAAATCCCGATTCACTAATCACAATTAATGATGCAAAGTTGGAACCGGAATTAAAAAATGCAAAACCGGAAGAACATTTCCAGTTCGAACGATTAGGATATTTCTGTGTCGATTCCGTTGATTCCAATTCTTCAAAAATGGTTTTCAACAGGACAGTTACTTTAAGAGATACATGGGCAAAAATAGAAGCAGGAAATAAAAGTAAATAAGCCGAAAAACTTGAATGTATAATTCATTTAATTTATAATTGTTAGCTAAATTTTTAGTTCTTTAAAAGTTTGCAATTATTGATATAGTTGCCGAAGTGGCGGAATTGGTAGACGCGCTGGACTCAAAATCCAGTGGGGCTCACACCTCGTGCCGGTTCGAGTCCGGCCTTCGGTACTAATTTTAATCAAAATAAAAAAGGACAATGGCGGAATTAGTAGATAAACTGGACTCAAAATCCATGTTTACCAACCCTTAGGTTGGTGGGGCTCAAACTTCTTGTTGGTTCGTGTCTGGTTTAACTACCGTAGCTTTAGTATAGGTAGTTTTAACTACTGAAGTTTTAACGCAGGCAGTCCTTCGGTAATATGTTTTATGTTTATGCATTAAATAGCATCAATCATAATTTTATTTATGTAGGAATGACTGAAGACCTTAATGCGAGGGTTATCAGACATAATAAAGGTTATATTAAATCAACCAAACGATTTACTCCATTCGAATTATTCTACTACGAAACTTGTGAAGATGGTAAGCAAGCCAGAGAAAGAGAAAAATTCCTGAAATCAACATCGGGAAAGAGATTTCTCAAATCAATCCTAAATTCTAAAAAAACAATGGCGGAATCTGCCTATCGGCAGATAAATTGGTAGACTTGTCTACCAACAAAAAATAAAAATACTTTTAAAAACTAAAACTTATAGTTGGTAGATAAACTGGACTCAAAATCCATGTTTACCAACCCTTAGGTTGGTGGGGCTCACACCTCGTGCCGGTTCGAGTCCGGCCTTCGGTACTATGTTTATAGACTATCATAAAATGGAGTAAATACAAATTTAATATTTGCAACAAATCCCGCAGAAAGTGTCCTCCAAAAACATTTTTATAGTCTTTATAATTCAATTCCGGTAAGTTAAATCGTT
>CAZKUR010000083.1:0-17712 GCA_964556005.1 uncultured Ignavibacteriaceae bacterium
TTTTATAATGAATCTTGTCTGCTCGTACGGATTACCTTTGCCGATTATTTTATCTCCATCAACTGCGGCAGTACCGGTAACCTCAATAAGATTTCCTATTCTCACAGCACGGGAATATCCTATAATGTTTTCCCATTTAGTATCTGATAAAATGTTTTGTCTTTTCATTTTACTTTAAAATAAATTAGAATTAAATTTTCCCTTTCAAATATTCCTGTCTTTTCTTCTCCGGGAATTTTTCGATTGCATATCTCAGCATTGTTCTCGGCATTTTTTTATAACGCGGTTTTAAAAAATCTTCTTCGGTTTTCAAGTTTCTCTTGCCTATTTCGCGAAGCATCCACCCGACACCTTTATGAATCAGGTCGTGTTCATCGTGTAAAAGTATATCGCTGATTGCAAGCGTATTTTCAAATTGATTATTTTTAATAAATTGAAATGTCGAGAGAATCGATATCCGCTTTTCCCAGAGATCATTCGATTTGGCAAATTCATAAAGAAGATTTTTATCTTTGTTCATTAGAAATGTCCCGATGATGTTCGGTGCGGAAAGATCAACCAAATCCCAATTGTTTATACCTTTTAAGTTTTCAAGATAAAAGTTGAAAATTTTCTCCTTTAACTCATTGTCGCCTTTTTCAAATTGCAGTATTAAAATGAATAATGTTATAAGCCTTTCTTCATGGATTTTAGATGTAATTAATTTTTTTAGTTCCGGTAAAGTCAGTTCTTTATATTTCTTTGACAGTTTTCTTAGAACCGGGACTGTAATTCCTATAAACTTGTCTCCTTCTCCGTATTCGCCTTTGCCTGTTTTAAAGAAACGTTGAAGGAATTTTCCTTTTTCAATATTTGATATTTCTTGTAATTCTTTTTTTAAATCGTTTAGTTTCAATTCACTTATACTCCTCTATTTGAAAACTCGAGTGGCTGACCAAAAAGTCCGTCGACCTCGTCAGGTCGACGAGACCTGACTGGTAATTTCGTCATCACGAGCGAAGCGAAGTGATCTCACTTCTGCATAAAAATAAAAGATTGTCCGCCAACCTAAGGGTTGGTAAACCTTCGGCGAGATCTCGTCCGCCTTTTAAGCGAGATCTCGTCTTTGACGGTCAAAGCGGGCTTCACTCGAAGACTCGTTCGCAATGACTTTATTCTTCTTTTGGGTCACACACGAGACTTTTTACTTGCTGCCGGTAATCTTTATTATCCAATCGCCAATTATCTTCAGTGCTTTCGGAGAGAATGTTTCTTCTATCTGTGCATATTCGTTCGGCGAACCTGTCTTTGCATCCTGGAATAAATGATTTAATCCCGGTAATTCTTTTACTTCAAAATTTTTGTTGCCGCCTTTCTCCAAGGCATCTTTAATAGACGGAATATTTTCTTCAGCAGGAACCTGCAGATCTTTCGAGCCGATTAATGCCAGTACAGGGCATTTCACTTTTTCCAAAGCCGGAATAGGATCGTATGAAATAAAATAGCGGAACCACGGACTTAATATCTGTTTAATACGCATTTTGCTGAATGATTCTTCGCTGCCCACATCCTTCTTTTCCGCATCGCTTAATTTATCATAAAAATCACTGAACAATTTTTCTAATTTTTCATGGGCTTCAACGGAATCTTTTGAGTTTACAACTACTTCATAAACTTTTCTGTTAAAATTAATATCTCTCGAAATATTTTCTTCCGATTCGCCCATTGATTTTTCGATTGCAGCAGTTTGTAATATGAGAATAGAGTCTCCTCTTAATCCGGGGCCTGCCAATAAAACAATAAATGCGACATCTTTGGTTTCGTCCGCAACCATCGGTGCAATTTCTCCGCCTTCGCTATGACCGATCAACCCAATATCTTTGGGATTTATTTCCTTTACGGTTTTTAAATATTCCACGCCTGCAAGAGCATCTGATGCAAAATCCTTAGTTGTTGCTTCGGAAAAATTACCTGTAGATTTTCCGACTCCTCTATCATCTACCCGGAGAACAGCAATTCCTCTTCGGCTTAAATAATCGGCAATAACAAGAAACGGTTTGTGCCCCATAATTTCTTCATCTCTGTTTTGCGGGCCCGAACCAGTTATTAAAAGAACAGCAGGAAAAGGGCCCCCTGTTTTCGGATAAGTTAATGTTCCTGTTAAAGTAATTTCAGCGGATTTATTTTCGAAAGTAACATCCTCCGAATAGTACGGAAAAGGCGGCTCTGGTTCCTGCGGTCGTTTATATTCTATCGGTTTAAAATTTTTTTTTAATAAAACCGGGATTGATTTTCCACCCTGACTCCAGGCACCTTTTATCGTGAGGCTGTCTTTTATTAAGTCACCATCATAACTTCCGCCGATTGAACTTACATCCAATGTAATTTTTCCATCTTTGTATTTTACAGAAGAAACAGGAATTCCTTTTGCTCCCTGATCAGGGCTGTCCATAGTAGCAGTTAATGTTCCGTCTTCATTTTCTTTAATATGAAAGACAATTCTAAGCTCAATTCCGGAAACATTAAGCTTTCCGAGCCAGTTTCCGAGCAGCGCTTCTTTATCGGCTTTATTAATAGGCTGCGATTTTGTTTCCTCTTTTTGTTTGGTTTTTTCAGATTCTTTAGTTTTTGTAAGAACAAGAGGAAAAGACATACCTGATTGATGCCATGTACCAGATATAGATGAATTATCGGGATTTAATTTGCCATCGTAAAATCCTCTGACAGCTTTTATAACCAGCCTAATATTTCCCTCATTAGAAATAACCGAATCAACCGGAATGCCGTTTGCACCCTGGTCAGGGCTGTCCATTGTTCCCGATAAAGTTCCGTCATCATTTTTGTTTATGTGAAAAACGATTCTTAATTCGGTTCCCTGGACTTTGAGCTTGCCGAGCCATGTTCCGGAAATTTCATCATTCGGATTGGTAAGATTCTTTGCAAATAATCGGAATGAAAACGCAATTAATATTACAGCTAAAAACGTACATAGATTTTTCATAAATTATTCTCCATTTAATTCAGTATAAAAAAATAAATTTTATAAATCCGGGTTCTTTTGATTTCCTTCTTTTTGTAATTTTTTAAATAAAAAATACGGATAAATAAATGCAGTGTATAATACCAACGGAGAAAGTATAACTATTAATGAAATAAACAGTTTAACTTTCAGCAATGTTAAAATAATTATTAAAATTCCTGCGGCGACAAATAAGCTTCCCGAAATTCGGTGAGTTCTATACCAGACAACATCCGAAGCAAGTGTCCAGGGCGAACGAATTCCGAAGAAAAAATTCCTCGGAAGCTTCGGCAGGTAATTGCCAAGTAAAACAAATAAAAGACCAAAGCCGACTCCGAATAAATCGCTTCTAAAAACATTTTCTTTTGCGGATACAATTATTATTATCATCATAAAAACCGTAAATCCAATTGCAAGATCTCTGAACAGTAAAAAAACATTGTAACTTTTTGCAATTTTCTTTTTGAACGGATCGATAAAAGGTATAAATGTAAGTAGAAAGTATAAAACTATTGGAATTCCAATATTCAACAATATTAACGTTAACTTTGACGAATATCCGTTTGGTTCACCGTCTGCATTAAAATGTGTTGCAACTGTTTGAGGCAGGGTAGGATAATAATACAGCCCTATTATTATTGATAGAATAATTAGAACTATAGCAAAAATATCCCGTCCGAAACTCCATTTCATCTTTTTAATTTCCTTTTTTAATTTGAATCAAATATTCTAAAGCCATATCGAACACGGACATATTGAGTGAATAACGTATAAATTGACCTTCGCGCTCACCGGAAATTACACCTGCTCTTTTTAATATATCGAGATGATGCGAAAGGGTTGGCTGAGAGGTCTTAATTTCTTCTAAAAGTTCGCTTGGTGTTTTAGCTTTATCTTTTAAACACTGAAGAATTTCTCTTCTCGTCGGATCAGAAAGTGCTTTAAAAAATTCCGTGAATTGCTTCATATAAATATATGTACAAATTTACATATATCTATATAATATTTATAAATGTAATAATCAAGCAATGCTAAATAAAGCAATAATTAGAGGGAAATTATTAGCCGGTTTATAAACGGTTTATGATTTTGGTTATTTGCTTTTTGTATTTTCCCAGAGTTCAATAGAATTTCAATCGGGATCATTAATCTATGCGAATTTTCCTTCCGGATAATTATCAATTCCCTTCACTTTGATTTTCAAACTTTTAAGATGTTTGACCGTTTTCTTTAGATTATTCACCCGGAAATTTATGCAAAATATTTTCTCTTTAACTTCGGGGCGTTCTTTCGATTTAATGATTGACAATACCGTA
The DNA here is from genome assembly GCA_964556005.1 of uncultured Ignavibacteriaceae bacterium. Taxonomy (GTDB): domain Bacteria; phylum Bacteroidota; class Ignavibacteria; order Ignavibacteriales; family Ignavibacteriaceae; genus CAZKUR01. Next base: position 4,315 of record CAZKUR010000083.1, read on the forward strand.
AAATATTTTTTTGCGGCATTCCTTTCATCGCGGTACTTAAAAATTAAATAGTATGTCCCGTATTCCTTTGAATGCCCGAAGTTTATACCGCGGAGTTTGAAATACCACTTTTCCAATTTCCCCGGATTTTTAGAAAAAAGAAAACTCCGCCGATAGCTTTTACAAAATTAATTTTATTCATTGTTGAATTCCTTATTTGTTTTCATTTCAAATTGCAAAACTCAATTATTGCCTTTGATGTTTTTTGAGGATATTCTTCCTGCGGCGCATGTCCGCAATTTGAAATTATTTCCAATTGAGAATCTTTTATTTCGGAATGCAATTTATCAGCGTGTTCTTTGGGAATTAAAGGATCCTCGTCTCCCCAAATAATTAATGTTTCCGCTTGTATTTTATCAAGATTCGGCACAACCATGTTTATTAATTCCGGGTACATCTTTCTTGCGGTTTCTACATAAGAATGTTCAGAACCTACTGTTTTCATAAACTTTGCATAATTATTTATTCTTTTTTTATCAATTGCTTCTTTGTTTACGAACATTCTTTTTAGAGAAATTTTTGCAATTACTGAAGGTGATACAAACTTCAGCAATAAATATTTTATTAACGGCTCTTTACTTCTGAATATAATTATTGGGAGTTTTTCAATATGTACGGCAGCATCTATTATTATAATTTTACTAATTAAATATTCTTTATTCATTTCTTTTAACTTTAAATAAGTTAAAAGAACAATTCCTCCGCCGTAAGAATGCCCGGCCAAAATTATTTTTTTCAAATTCAAATATTCAATAAATGAGATAACAATTTCAGCATGATCTTCAGGCGAGTAGTTATGATCTTTCGTTCTCGAAGAATATCCGAAACCTTTAAGGTCAATAAAAATTAATTCCGCTGAAGATTTGAGTTCATCTTTAATATCGTACCAGGTAAAGTGGGAAGATCCGTAACCATGAAGGAATAAAATTTTTGTTTCGCTTTTACCATGAACTTCGTAATAAATTTTTTCTTTACCGGAATAATGAAAAAAATCTTTTTTTAAGGAGATACTTTTATTCATGAACCTATCTGAAGAAGTCAAAAATATTAATTAATGTTTCGATACAAACAAAACTAAAATAATAGTTCTAATTAAAATATTTAAAGCAGGCTCACAAATAAAATATTGGTAAACAGCGATTATATGTGATCATTTAAGGAGAATCATTTTTTTTACTTTGTACAATTTATCCGATGCAAGTTTATTATCTTCGTTATCAAACGATATTTTGTAAAAATATACGCCGCTCGGCAAACTTTCTGCATTAAAAACAGCTTCATAATTCCCGGCGACTTTATATTCATCTACTAAAGTTTTAACTATCCTTCCAAGTACGTCGTAAACAATTAATTTTACATGAGCAGATTTCGCCAATGAATAGGAGATAACAGTAGCAGAATTAAAGGGGTTTGGATAATTTTGCCGTAGAATATAATTATTAGGCCCTTCAGGAATTTTTTGATGAGGCGGATTGTTAGGTGTAAGAACCTGACCGGAAGTCATTGCGCTAACAAAAGCATTAAAAAGCAAAGAAGCATACGAAGCATTTTGCTTCATATAAGAAACACTTGCAAGATGATTGTTTCCAATACCGCCTGCTAAAGCAATAACTACTTCTGCAGTATCGCCAAGTTTCAAATTAAACGGTCCGGTTACCATCATAATTCTTCTATCACCTGGCCCATCTACATTACCATCTATTTTGCCTGTTTGAGTGAGCGGGTTACCATCCAGCAGGTAAACGCCATTGGACGTGTAATCTGCAACGCTGGAAGGAAATGTGATTGCAGCCGGATAAGATGGACGCGGTAAATATCCTCTCATTAAATTATAAAACTGCAACTTTCCATTAGGACTAAAATCAGGATCCGCCCATGTCGCCCCGGAACCGAAGTAAATAAAAGAGCTTAGATTTTTTCTATTTACATATTTGCGGCCTTTTTTCCATTTAAAGTTAAAGATTGCACTGTCATTCGGATTACCGGTATTTTCGGATACTCCTTGAATAAAACTGTAACCAACCGCAGGCGGAATTAATCCGAAATTACTATAAATTTTATCCAAATTACCGGCATTATAAGCAAATCCCAAATTCAGAGTTGTATCGCAGCCGGCAAAATCATCTACTCCATAACCGATATCCGTATCGGACCATTGAACGATATACATGCTGTCGATTTTAGCGTTCGGGGGAGAGAAAGGTAAACCTTTATAGATAATATCTACTTTTTTAAATATAAAATTCCCGAGCGAGTCTGTAGGATAATATCCCCAATATGTTTCTTGAATTTCCAAACCAATAGGCTGTGAACCATAAAGTTCGTTAGAAAGTGAATCGTTGTAATCTATCCAGATTGTTTGTACGGCGCCGGGTACACCTGGAATATCGATACCGGGTTCATATTTACCGTCTTTATTTTTATCATAAAACGGTGCACCCTTATTTGCAGGCCATTCATCCCAGTCTTTTTTGTATTGCGTCTTTATTTCATCTATGTCCTCAGTAGAAACTTGAGATATATCTTTATTAAAAAAGTCTGCAGCATCGAGAGTAAGGTCTGCGGTAGAGTAATCATATCTAACTCGATATAATCTAGTTATTGGAGAGCAGCCTGAACCATAGTTATTACCATTGACCCGGACAAGAGGTAACTGCCCGTCATTTACAAGTCCTCCCCAAAGAATACCTTCCGAAAAAATTACTCCTGCATTAACTCCATTTGGATAAGCCCCGTTCCAGTTTGATGAATCGACGACCCAATCATGAAACCCATTGTTCGCGACCCATGTTGTTATATTGCCGACATCGATTAAACTTTGCTTTGGATTTTGCGCATTTGCTTGTGAGAATATTAGGAAAGAAACAGCTAAAAATTTAGAGCAGTATTTAATATTCATTTTTATTCCCTCCAGAAGAAACTCTTTGTCATATAATGTAACTTTTTTCCCCCTAAATAACAATCTTTTATTTCGATCTTTAAAAAAATGAATATAACGAAGATGTTATTAAATTCTATTTACATTTAGAAATAATTTCATATTAAAAAATATGATCGCTTACCGCATCAACTGTTTTCAAATTTTTTACTTTCAATAATTTCTTTGGTAGTACTCATAGCATATAAAATTTCTTCATCAGAATTATAAAAATGCGGTGCTATACGAATACCTCCGCCCCTGCGGTAATCGATTAAAATATTTCTTTTTATTAATTCTTTTGAAATTTCATAGGAGTTGGGCATATCAATAGTTACGGTTCCTCCGCGCCTTTCGGACTTTAAAGGAGTATTGATTTTATATACTTGCTTCCCGGCTTCTTTTATTATTAATTCGGTTTGTCTGATAGATTTTTTCCGAATAGCCTCTACTCCAACCTTTGCAATTATTTTAGGACCTTCCTGTGCTGCATAAAGAGAGGGAATTGAAGGCGTGCCGTTCATGAATTTATAAGGTGTGTCGGTATATACCATTTCCTCTTCGAAATTAAAAGGATTTTTATGTGCAATCCAACCCGTGATTTTCGGTTCAAGTTTTTTCTTTAATTCCGGGTTAACCCACAGGAAGGCACCACCCGGCCCGCCGCACAGCCATTTTAAAACTCCTCCGATTAAAATATCAATTCCCAAATCTTTCACATTCACAGGAATTGTTCCGACGGAATGATATGCGTCTACAATTACTATTGCTCCAACTAAGTGTGCCTTCTCAATAATTTCTTTTAATTCCATTATGTATGCACTTTTAAATAGAACATGCGAGACAGGAACGAGTATCGTACGGTAATCAATTGCATCGATTAATTTTTCTGTCGGCGGAATGATACCGTCTTCAGATTTTATTATTTCCAGTTCAGCACCAAAAGCTGTTGCTAATTTCTTATAGACATACATATCGGACGGGAACTCAAGATTTGTAAATACAATTTTATTTCGCTTCAATTCATAATTAAAACTTGAAATTAACATTGCCTGCAATAAAGAAATATTGTTGTGCATTGTAACTTCATTTTCTCCAGCACCTATTAATGGAGCTATGTAATTTCCGACTTTCAGTGATAATTCCCACCAGCTTTCTTCCCAAGCACGAACTCCCCTCGTAGCCCAGACGTCTGCGTACTCTTTCATTTTTTCATAAACCGTTTTAGGCATTGCACCAAGTGAATTGGAAATTAAATAAGTTGAGTTTTCGAGGATAGGAAACTCTTTGCGGTATTCTAATAAAGGATCGGCTTTTGATTTCAACATAATGATATAAGCTTTATTGTTTTTAAAAATTAATGGCTTATTATTCTTCGCAATTAAAAATTGTTCAATTCTTGGTTTATAATACTCAAATCAAGCATGCTAATATAAACATATATTTATAACAAATATGAAATTACTTCGTCCTGCTATTAATAACGATTATTAAGTTTTCGTCATTACGAACCCGACCTCATGTGTCTGGTATCAGTAGGTCGGGTGAAGTAATCTATATTAGTGAGAAAATCAGAGGTAAGATTGTCCGCTTATTGGCGAGACCTCATTAAACGGGCTTCACCCTACCAATTTTCAATTCTGAACTCTGTTGGATTCGAAATGACGGTTGATAATGTTTTTTTTTAAAATTATGACCACATACTAAGCATAAAAAATTGTTATTCCTCTGATAAATAAAGGCAATGCCTTTTTCAGAAACTCGTAATGACGAAATCATTTTTTTGTTAGCTACACAAAGGATAAAAATTTGAACCCAAGATCAATTACTTCTTATCAAAAAACAAAATTTCTTTCCCGGCCTCTGCGGCAAATACCTTCGTATTTTTTAACTCTTTTAAAATAGACGAACCCATCCAATCAATAGAAGGCGGGTCGCCGTGGACGAGAATAACATTTTCCGGTTTAAGTTTTTTAACGATTCTTAATAACCCTTCTCTCTTTGAATGTGCCGAAAACCTGAATTTCTTTATTTCACATTTCACATCTCTTTCTTCATCGAAATCGGAGAATTTGATTTTCCCTCCTTTGTATGAATTTGAAACTCTAAATCCGGGTGTATTCGGATCCATGTAACCGACCACAAAAATGGCCGAATCTTTTTGCGTTATCCATGTTTTTGCAAGATTAAATGAAGCTGTTCTTTCAACCATCATTCCGCTCGAAGCAAGGACTATACATGATTCCTTAAATAAATCGGAAGGTTTATTTATCTCATATAAATTTTTTTGCGGAATCGATTTTAACTCAAACTCCGGATCAATTCTATTTACAACAAACCTGTTATAATCGTAGACTCTACTGATTTTTGTGGAAAGACCCCCCGTATAAATATTTGTATCGGCTAATTTTCCTTTAAGAATTAATTTCCAGATCATTGCAAGCATTTCCTGAGCTTTCCCTAATGAAAAAACAGGGATTAAAATTGAGCCTCCTTTATTTAATATTTTATTTGCTGCTTCCGCAAAACTCAATGTCTCTTCTTTCCATGAATTTAAAGTTTTCGATTCGGTCGATCCGTAAGTACATTCCGAAATTAAAATATCAATCCTCTCTGACGGCAGCTCTGCAGCCGGCTGTAAGGATTGATCTTCCATGTTTATATCACCGGTGAAAAATATTTTTTTATTTTTGTACTTTATAAGAATTCCTGCAGAACCAATAATATGTCCTGCATCATGAAATGAAGCAGTAATGTTTTCACTTCCAATATGATCATATCCGTTTATTATAAATTCTTCTTTATAAGCTTTGTACTCGATTGTTTGAATAAGCAAATCAATTTCTTCATGAGAATAAATTTTTATTTCGTTGATTTGAATATTCTCTTCCATTATTGAAACCGAATTATGCAGGGTAAGTTCTGCTATTGCTCTTGTCTGTGGAGTAGTAATTATCCTAATATACGGATGTCTTTGAACTAGATAAGGAAGAGAATCAAGATGATCCTGATGTGCATGAGAAATTAAAACATAATCGACAGACATATTATTTATTATATCGAAATCCGGCAGAGCCTCAATTCCCTTTTTCTGTGGATGCATTCCGCAGTCGAGGATTATTCCTGTTCCGTTGATATTTAAATAAAAACACGTCGCACCAATTTCTCCTGCACTTCCAAGAGGTAAAAATTTAATCATTCCATTTACACACAATAGATTATTGAATACAAAAAGTTAATAGTGAATATATGGAATTCTGAATAACTAAATATAATTTTAATATTTTCTTTAAGTAAGCAAGACTAACTTGTTATTTGGAAATAGTATCTCACTATAAATATTTTTTATCCCTATGACCCCTTCTTGTAATTAAACCAAGTTGACCGCATAAGCTAAAACGTAAAAACTAAATAAGTTTAAATTGAAAATAAGCTGTCTTTACCGCAATGCTTTTCTCTCTCGCTGGAATTCCTTTTACTGCTGGATTTATCGGCAAGTACTTCGTTATTGTTTCGGGAGTCGGAACTTCGCTATGGTTATTAGTTGTTATACTTGTAATCAATAGCGTAATCGGTCTATACTATTATTTAAGAATTATTTCGTCAATGTATACAAAACCGGAAGAAGCAAAAGTAGAAAAAACAGCATTAAATCCTACTTATTCAATTGGCGGCGGGCTTGCGCTTAGCATGCTGTTTTTACTCTTAATCTGGTTTGGTGTTTACCCGACCGGGTTAATTGAATTGATAAAGATTATGGTTGGCGGGTTAGTTTAAAAGTAATCGTGAAATTAACTATATTTTAAGCATATTTATTATCCAAATTTTATTTGTAGTTATTATCCGTCAATCTTTAATTCGTACTATAAAAACATAAAGTAATAATAATATGTACAGAATATTTATTTTCCTATTTTTGGTAGCGTTCGTTTCTAACTTTGTGCTTGCACAAAAACAAAATCAGGACAAAAAAATGGAAATAATAATTCAAAGTTCTGCATTTAACAACGGCAGCTACATCCCCTCAAAATATACCTGCGACGAATCCAATATATCTCCCCCGTTAAACTGGACAACAGATGTTAAGGGCATTAAAACTTTTGCATTAATTGTAGAAGACCCTGACGCACCGTCCGGCACATTCACTCATTGGATTGTTTTTAATATTCCTATAAATGTAAAGGATCTTACGGAGAATACTACTCCTACTAAAAATAATCCGAGCGGTGCTTTAATGGGAACAAACAGCGCAGGCAGAATCGGCTACATGGGCCCATGTCCACCTTCGGGAACCCATAGGTATTTTTTTAGGATTTACGGGCTGGACAAAGTACTGCATCTTGAGGCAGGTGCAGAAAAAGACGTTCTTCTTAAAGCAATGAAAGGCCATATTCTTGCCGAAGGCGAGTTGATGGGTAAATATTCCCGGCGGAAATAAATTTTATTTAAGAACGTTTTTTCCCTTTTTAATTATAGTGCCGTTACATTTTCTGAATTGATGTGCGGGGTACCTTTAATGTATTGTACCAACTGATCAATGTGGAATTCTTTTTCGTCGATTACTGCTTTTACCACGTCCCCTATTGATATTAAACCTGTTAATTTACTATTTTCAAAAACAGGCAGATGCCTAATTCTTTTCTTTGTCATCAACACCATGCATTCATCAGGACTTCTATCGGGATTTACAAAAATTACTTTTGATGACATAATTTCTTTTACAGGCATATCCTTCGAAGTTTTTCCTTCTAGTGCGACTTTTCTGGCATAATCTCTTTCGGACATTATACCAACCAGTTTATCATCTTCGATTACCAGTACTGCGCCGATTTCTTTTTTCGACATTATTTTAAGTGCATCAAAAATTAATGTATCCGGCGAAACGGAATATGCATCATTCCCTTTTTGGCTTAATATTTCTCTTACTGTTTTCATTTTGTTCCCTTTCTTTTTTTAGGAAAATTTTTTCAACGCTTTACTGTAATATATTCTTCAAGGTGATCAATTAAATATTCTTTCTAATGGATGACAGCTTCTACAACCTCCCCTGTGGAAATGATGCCTGTCAAATTATTATTTTCAAAAACAGGTAAATACATAATCCTTTGGCTTGTCATCAATGCCATGCATTCTTCAAGATTAACAGTATGATTAACAAAAATTACATTTAGAGACATTATTTCCTTAACAGCTAAATTTCCGGAAGTTTTCCCTTTAAGTATAACTTTAGGGGCATAATCCCTCTCTGAAATAATCCCTACAACTCTATCACCGTCCTTAACAACAATTGCTCCAATTTCCTTCTTTGACATTATTTTAATTGCTTCAAAAACAGTTGCATCAGAGGAAATAGTATAAACATCGAGTCCTTTTTTCCCATTAGTTCTTTTACTGTATTCATTAATTTCTCCAAATTGTTTTTGAAATTAAAATCCTGTAAAATGAAGAGAATAAAAATAAAAGTCAGATATTGGTAATTTTTTTAATTTTACCGGGGAACGTATTACTAAGGTTTAAATTACTATTTTATAATAGTGATTTGATTTTTCGAAGTCAAGTTGAAAAAATGTTAAAATGCAAAATTTCACTAATAAGAAAAATTTATTTCAAAAAATGCTCTATTGGAATTTCAATTAAACATTTTTCTTTAATTATATCTATTAACAACCCCCTTCTACTTCAAAAAGAAAATAAATAAAAGCATGGTTTCTAAATACTTTCAACTCTCATTCATCAACTTTAACATCAGTAAACCAAAGTTTGAATTTACCCTGAGGATCATTATGCATGGTTGAAATAGTTATTCCGTTAAAATCTTTATTATCCTGCCAGAGAGCCGGATACTTTTCTTTTTCGCTTCCGCCGGGTCGATAAACCCATTGCTTTATTAAATTATCTTTCCCGATGTATAATTCAAAAATGTCACCAGGTGTGTAGCCCACATTCTTTGAAAATTTGACTATAAGACATTTGCCTTTTTCATTACTCAAAGGAAATTTTTTTATACCGGCATTTTCAACATCAACATTTGTGTCCCAAACAAGATGAAAGGGAAAGAGCAGCCAGTATTCATCGTTAATGAATCTTGCATCTACCCACCTGGTTTTAGGATCTTTTACTTCACTGATTTTTTTTCGTGTATAGGTATATTTTAATTCTTTACCGTCTTTATATTTTCCCCAAAAAGTTACTGCATTGGTTTTGGGATACCAGAGCCATTTCCTTGAAACGGATTTGTTTCCCATTTTTACATTGAAGGTGAAATCAATTGATTTAACTTTCGAGAAATTGTCTAAACCGTATTTTTCCGCCACCAGTTCTTTTAACGGTTGACCTCCCTGCAGTGTAAGTAAGCTGATAAAAAACAATATTAAAAAAATATTCCAACGGGTTTTCATAATAAAATATCCATTCTAATTAATCGAATTATTTGAAGATTCATAAGTTGTTTATCAAACTGTTAAATTCAAAAGAAATGAATCACTGTTGTATTGATTGACACACTTTAAATTATCAAAGAAATTTGTTAACCATTGAACCGCTTTATTAACTTGCTTCATTACTATTAACATTTAAATAATTTATGATTTGCACTGCATCTGTTCCAAACCGCGTTAAATCACCTGCCCATTCCTTCTGTGAAACGGATAAAACATTTCCATATAAATAAATTTTATCACCTATAACAATTATGTGAATAGGCGGGTTTTGATAGAAGATATAATTTTCAAATTCGCTGTCGGTATAAAGCGTTCTTTCTGCCGTCCACCTTAAATTATCATCACCGAGAGCATTTTTAATTTCGTTTTTTACTCTTAGGGGTCCGCTGTATTTTAAAGCTTCTTTTTCGAAGATCTCTTTATTCCATGGGACGTGCACCCAGCCTTTAAGCACAAGCACATTGCTGCTGTCCTTAACAGTAACCCAATCGAAAACTGTGTAGAACATATCTTGATTAATTTTTTTCTGGACTTTCCGGGCAATGGTTAGTGAATCGTTTTGCTTCATGTTTACTTGTTTATCTATAAAATTGTCGTTGTTATTTTCTGCATTTACCGTTGAAACAAATAATAATAAAATCATTGTCATAGCTGCCGTAAAAGTTACGGTTCTTAATTTCAAATTCATTTTCTGATCTCCATTCATTGAGCACTTATTTTAAAATAAATTCATTAAATATTAATAAGGAATTATGAATTCAGGATGAAATTCAATTGTAAGTTGCGACATGTTTGATAATAAATAAAAAGGGCAGCGAATATAACTTGCTGCCCTTTAATATTGAAAGGATTAATTTTATTTGCTAATCGCCGTTATCTCAACTCTTCTGTTCATTGCCCTGCCATCTCGGGTTGAATTAGACGCTATCGGATCATTCTCACCCATTGCTATAATTTCACATCTATTTCTGTCGATTCCCTGTGAAACTAAATAACTAACGACTGACTGCGCCCTTTCTCTTGAAAGTTCCAAATTGTATTTTTCCGGGCCTGTCGAATCTGTGTAACCTGCAACTTTTATTTTTACATTAGTATCATTTTTCATAGCATCTACTAAGGGAGTAAGAACCTTGTATGCACTTGAAAGCAATGTAGACTTATTCAATTCAAAATTTGTATTGCCGTTTAAGATTATTTTGTTAAGTACAGTTTCTTTTGTTTTAAAAGGACATCCATTTTCATCTACAATAACTCCCCGGGGTGTATTTGGGCATTTGTCAAGGTAGTCGGGAATTCCGTCATGGTCGGAATCCAACGGACAACCGACAGAATCGACCTGTACGCCTGATGGAGTATTTAAGCATTTATCAAGATAATCCGGAACTCCGTCCTTATCGTTATCCACCGGGCATCCGTCAGCGTCAACATGAACACCGCGAGGCGTATTGGGGCATTTATCAAGATAATTGGGAACTCCGTCGTTATCATCGTCAATGGGACATCCAAAATCATCCACAATTACTCCTTTGGGAGTATTTGGGCATTGATCTATATCGTCGGATACTCCGTCGCCGTCACTATCATGTCGGATTTTAAATAAGTAAGAAACCCCGGCAGTTATATAAAACATGAAGTCGTTATCCCCGCCGAGAACTTTGTCATCCCAATAATCATTAGGGCTTAATTCTCCGCCAAACCCTAAGTTAATGCTGCAATTATCTTTAACCAAAAAATGCATGCCGATTTCGCCTAAATAATTAAATTCGGTTCGTGAATAAGCTCCCTGGGCATTGTTTTTAAGGCGCACACCGTTGGTGGTTTTGGGATCAAATTGAAAATACGCAACACCACCGAATAAATACGGGAAGACTACATCTTGAACCGAAATTGCATACGTTAGCCCGCCTGCAATATCTGAAAAAGGTGTTTTAAAAGTAGTGGGTTGTCTATCTCTATCAAAGCCTCCGATATACCCGCCCGATGCAAAAACTTTCACGCCGAATACTCCGCCAGAGCGGGATGGTAAAAGGTATTCCAAGCTTATTCGTCCAAGAACATTTGGTTGAGGATTAAGATAGTCTGTTCTTCCTAAGGTTATTCCCCCGTCAATTCCTAACGCAAAAGCCCCGGAATAGATATTTTTCCTAACCGGAGAAACTTTTTCCATAGACTGTGGGAAAGATAAGGGGGTCATCAATAAAAGGAAAATAAAATAAATGAAAAGAGTATAGAGTTTTTTCATAATTATACCTTTGTTTTTTGACGATTAAAATGACCTCCGGCCAAATTATTTGTATAAAACATATGTTTTAAATATTACATTTATCAACTTTAATCTAAAAGCAAAGTAAATAATTGTAAAAACATCTATTCGATTTTTCATGGATCACAATTGTCTTAAGCATAGGATTTTTGTCGCGTTAAAATAGTAATATTTAATATTTAATAACAGTATTTTTTAATTAAAAATAAATTAATTATACAGTGTGTTCTATAAATATGAACAGAGGTTAATAGAGAAGGGCAATTATTTTTTGTGCCTGAAAAATAATAAAATTATGTTGATGTAAAAAAAAATTAAAATCCTAAAAAAGGAGTTTACATGAATTATATCGAAATAAAAGCCGCAAAGTCAAAAGAACTTAAAGAAGGTGAGATGAAAGTTATTTCACTCGGAGAGAAAAAGAAAATTTTATTGTGTAAAGTGAAAGGACAAATTACCGCATTAGCACCATACTGTACACATTACGGAGCTTCTTTAGCTGATGGTGTATTCAGCGGAGATAAAATAATATGTCCATGGCATCATGCATGCTTTAATGCATTGTCCGGCGATTTACTTGAACCGCCTGCACAGGATTCTCTTCCAAAATATGAAGTTAAAATTGAGGGTGATGATATTATAGTTGTATATCCGGAAAAACCCGAGGGAAACAGAACACCGGCAATGGCTAAAAAAGAAGCCGGCTCAGATAAAAGAACTTTTATAATAATCGGCGGAGGTGCTGCCGGAAATGCCGCTGCCCAAGCTATGAGGGAAGCCGGATATAAAGGAAACATTCTAATTATAACTCAAGAAAATCGAACTCCTTACGACCGCCCAAATTTAAGTAAAGATTATCTGCAGGGAACTGCACAGCCCGAATGGATGCCGCTTCGTTCCGAAGAATTTTATAAAGAATATGGAATTGAATTTTTACTGAATAAAAAAGTAAAATCAATCGATGCAAAGAGTAAAAAAATATTTTTTGAAAAAGGTGAAGACTTAAGCTTCGATAAATTACTATTAGCTCCGGGAGGTATTCCGAGAAAATTAAACTTGCCCGGATCGGATCTTAAAAATATTTTTTATTTAAGATCATTTGATGATTCCGACTTGATAATCGAAGCAGCAAAAAACTCGAAGACTGCGGTTGTTATCGGTGCAAGTTTTATCGGGATGGAAACTGCATTCAGTCTTTCGGAAAGAGGATTAAAAGTTACGGTTGCCGCACCGGAAAAAATTCCGTTTGATAATTTATTCGGATCAGAGATAGGGAATCTTTTTAAAAAGAAACTTGAGGAAAAAGGAATAAACTTCAAACTCAATAACGGTGTTAAAGGATTTGAAGGTGAAGGAACAGTAAAAAAAGTTGTACTTCAAAATGATGAAAAGATTGTCACGGATATGGTTGTTATTGGAATCGGAGTGAAACCGGCGACAGAATTTTTATCCGGTTTCGATCTCGAAAAAGACGGAAGCATTAAAGTCGATGAATTTATGAACGTCTCAGGTGATATTTTTGCTGCGGGCGATATCGCTTCTTATAAAGATTGGAGAACCGGTGAACTTACGAGAATCGAACACTGGCGGACCGCCCTTCAGCAGGGAAGAGTTGCCGGATTCAATATGGCAGGTAAAAACACACCTTACAAAAAAGTTCCGTTCTTCTGGACAAACCAGGCAGGATTAAGTTTCAATTACGTAGGACATACAAAAAGCTGGGATGAAATTATAACTCA
>CAZKUR010000084.1:0-6278 GCA_964556005.1 uncultured Ignavibacteriaceae bacterium
AATGTTCAAACTGCCTGCTCAACTTCTATTGTAGCTGTTCATCTTGCCTGCCAGAGTTTGCTAACTGAGGAGTCGGATATGGCAATTGCAGGGGCAGTGTCGGTGAAAGCTCCTCATACAGCAGGTTATATTTGTGACGGCGGCGGAATTGTATCCCCCGATGCCCATGTACGGGCATTTGATAAAAAAGCGAATGGGACTGTGTTCGGAAGCGGATGTGGTATTGTTGTATTGAAGAGGCTTTCAGATGCCGTTAAAGATAACGACACAATTCATGCAGTGATTAAGGGAAGCGCAATTAATAATGATGGTTCGGAGAAAGCAGGTTATACGGCACCAAGTGTGAACAGGCAGGCAAATGCAGTAATTGAAGCACTCTCGCTGGCAGATGTTGATGCAAAAACAATTACTTATGTTGAGGCTCATGGGTCGGGTACTCCGCTCGGCGATCCGATTGAACTTGCAGCGTTAACAAAAGCTTTTAGAAATTCTACCGATGATAAAAAATTCTGTGCTATAGGATCTGTTAAAACAAATTTTGGCCATCTTGATGCTGCTGCAGGAATTGCCGGATTAATCAAGACTATACTTTCACTTAAGAATAAAAAAATCCCGCCAAGTATTAATTATTCGGAACCAAATCCGGAAATTGACTTTGAAAGCAGCCCATTTTTTGTAGCGGAAAAACTATCGGACTGGAAAAGTGTGGGTCCAAGAAGGTCCGGCGTAATGTCTACCGGTATGGGAGGGACAAATGCATTTTTAATTTTAGAAGAAGCTCCTTTAACAAATAGTAATGTTCAATCCGAATTGCCAAATTTATTAATTTTATCTGCAAAGAGTGAACCGGCACTTGATCAATCAACAATGGAATTGAAAGGATTTTTAGAGAAAAATGATGATGTAGAAATTAGAGATGCAGCTTATACATTACAACAAGGACGCAAAACATTTGATCACCGGCGATTCCTTGTTTGTAAAGATAGAAAAGATGCGATTGAAACTTTAAATCAGAAAAATTCCAAGCGAACATTTTCAGGCAAAATTCAAAATAGTTCAAAGCGGTCTGTAATATTTTTATTTCCGGGAATAGGCGATCACTATGTTGGTATGGGCTATGACCTATATCAAAATGTAAAAGCTTTTAAAGAAGTAGTTGACGAATGTGCTTCTATACTAAACAATTATATAGATACTGATATAAGAGAAGTTCTTTATCCAAAAGATTACGTTAGAACACAACCGGCAAATAGCGGCGGTATTGATCTGAAAAAAATGCTGGCAAGCAGAGTTAATAAATCTGCCGACTTGCATACTCAAAAACTTAATCAAACATTGTATGCGCAGCCTGCACTTTTTACAATAGAATATGCACTTGCAAAATTGTGGATGAATCTCGGTATTGTTCCGGATGCTATTGTAGGACATAGCATGGGCGAATATGTTGCTGCCTGTTTGGCAGGAGTATTTTCTCTCGAAGATGCTTTAAAGGTAATCGCAGTACGAGCGAAGCTGGTAAATAATTTGACACAAGGCGCAATGCTGGCTGTTACGCTTTCGGAAAAAGAATTAATTCCTTTACTTGGAGAAGAGCTATCGATATCGCTTATTAACTCACCTAATCTTTGTGTTGTCGCCGGTGCTGAAGAACGCATTGCCCAGTTTGAGGAAGTCCTAAAAAATAAAGGAGTACTTTACCGTCAAGTTCAGAACGCTCATGCATTCCACAGCAAAATGCTGGATCCCATTTTTAATGAATTTGTTAATGAACTAAAACAGGTAAAATTAAATTCACCTCAGATACCATATACCTCAAATCTAACGGGAAATTGGATTTCAGAAAATGAAGCCACAAATCCGGTTTATTGGGCTAAGCATGCCACTCATACTGCCCGATTTAGTAATGCATTACAAAAAGCATGGCAGCTTAATAATAATATATTGTTAGAAATAGGTCCGGGGAATACTTTAAGTGTTTTAGCATTGCAGCATCCCGAAAGCAGAAAAACCGAAAATCCCGTAACAGTATCTTCTTTAAGACCGGTGTATGATAATCAATCTGATATAAACTACTTACTAAATAGTGTCGGTAAACTATGGTTGTCCGGAATTGAAGTAGATTGGAATAAACTTTATGAAAATGAGAAACCGAAACGAATTCCCCTTCCAACATATCCGTTTCAGAAAGAGAACTATTGGATTGAAGAAAAACCTTCGGAAGTTGAAGAGATTAGTCAAAAGTTAAATGATAAAACAAAACGCAATGAATTTAAAGACTGGTTTTATATACCAAGCTGGAAAAGATCTGCGAAGATTGAAAAACCTGATCAAAATATTAATTCTTTGAAGAATTCAAGTTGGTTAATATTCTCTTCCGGTTCTAAATTCGAGAAGAAAGTCATCAAAGAACTAAATGGTCTTTCATGTAAGATAATAGTTGTAAAAAGAGGAAAATCATTCTCCGTTAAAAATGATTTTGCAATTACAATCAATCAGATAAGCGAGGAAGATTATAAAAGATTATATAAGGAACTGAATAATCGAAAATTTTATCCGGACAATATTCTGCATTTTTGGAATTACGATACGGCACATAAACTTACAACCTCAAAGGAAAAACTGGAATCTTCACTTTATAATAGTATCTATAATCTGTTATTCATTGCAAAATACTTACAGACGCTGAATAAGCAGGAGCAAATAAATCTGGGAATAGTTACAAATAATCTACATAATGTTCTTGGGGAAGAACAGTTAGCTTCACCGGAAACATCGATGATTCTTGGACCTGCCAGGGTAATGAACAAAGAAATTCAAAACATTTTTTGCAGGTGTATCGACTTTTCAAATGAGAAAGACGTTTCAGAAAAGCATATTTACCAATTGTTAACCGAATTTATTTCAAAAGACGGAGATGAAATTGTTGCGTATAGAGGATTCTATCGCTGGCTGCAGTCTTTTGAACAGGTTGATCTTTTAAGATATGAAAATTCTGATGATACAAAAATTAAAAAGTTAAAGCCCGGAGGTGTTTATCTTATTACCGGGGGAACCGGCGGATTGGGACTTGTTTTTGCAGAGCATTTTGCTCAAACTGAAAACGTAAAATTAATTTTAACTAAAAAATCTGATTTTCCGGAGAGATCAAAATGGCAAGACTGGATAAAAGAAAATGCTCCTGATAATAAAACGTCTATTATCATAAACAAAATATTAAAGATTGAAGAGCTTGGTTCAACCGTAGATGTTCAAATCCGTGATATTTCCGATGAAAACGAAACCAAATCCTTGATCGCCGAAGTAAGTAAAAAATACGGGCAAATTGATGGTGCAATTCATGCTGCCGGCAACTACGAAGATAAATTGATTTTCCAAAAAAACTTAGATTCCGTTCGTAACTTAATTTCTCCTAAGTTCTATGGAACAATCAATCTTTACAAATTTTTAAAAATTGATAAACTTGATTTCTTTGTTCTCTGTTCTTCCATTAGTTCGATAACCCCGCCGCCAGGACAATTTGATTACAGCGCTGCAAATATTTACATGGATGCTTTCGTAAATTATTTGAATTCCTTTGGTACTTCGAATTTGATTTCTATCAATTGGTATGCGTGGAGAGAAGTTGGTATACTTCCAAATTTAAAAGTATTACCAAGTTTGGATAATTGGAAAGAAAACTTATTAGAACAAGCAATTCTTAACGCCGACGGAGTCAAAGCATTAACGGCAATACTAAATAATACATTCTCCCAGGTAATAGTATCGCCTGAACCTTTGAAACATGATGACTTTAAAAAGTTCATTCGAACAAATTTTAAAATGAAATCAGAAGAGAACTCCGATTTTAGAGCAACTGAATCTGTCTCTTCTAAAAAAGATGATTCATCTTTATACTCTTCCCTTGATGAAGTTGAAGTTAAATTAATTTCTATTTGGCAGGAGATCTTAGGCGCAAAAGAAATTAAAAACACGGACAATTTTTTTGAACTGGGAGGCCACTCACTTTTAGCTATACAGTTGATCTCTGCCGTACGAAATTCCTTTCAGATAGGACTGGGCTTAGAGGATATTTTTAATGCGTCGACTTTTAGCGAGATGGCAAATAAAATAAATGAATTGATTTCCATTAAAGCAGTGTAGATATTTTTACATAATAAACACGCATTCAGTAAACAATTCAAGGTTATATGGAAGTGCCTAAGATTCATAACAAGAGAAATCCGGATGAATAAAAATCTTTTTTCAAATAAAACAAATAAGCTGGTTCGAAATTTTTCTTTAAAAGAAAAAATTTTGGGCAAAAGCAAAATCAAGAATAATGCTGATAATATCAGGATTGAACCTCTTTCCTTTTCACAGCAACAAATGTGGATTATTGATAAAATGCGACCGGGAAACCACGCTTACAATTTACCTGTAGGTTGTCGATTGAAGGGAAATTTGAATATTGTAATATTAGAAAAAAGCTTTAACGAAATAATCAAGCGTCATGAAACATTACGAACTGCATTTGGTCTGATTGATAATCAGCCCAAACAGTTAATTCATACGGAATACCAAATTAAAATTAAAACAATCAACTTGTCGGGTTATTCTAATCAAGAACTTGAAACCCAATTGAATAATTCCATTCGCGCAGAAGTAACTCGACCTTTTGATTTGACTAAACTTCCGTTAACCAGGGCGATTGTGTTCAAACTTTCTAAAGATGAATACATCTTTCTTTTAAATATTCATCATATTATAACGGATGGCTGGTCCTCTACAATAATATTTACTGAACTATCCGAACTTTATAATAATTATTTGAAAGGAATTCCACCCAAACTACCGGATTTGCCTATCCAATATTCTGATTATGTGAATTGGCAGCTTCAGAAAAGTTGGAATCCATCGTATGATGAACAATTAAAGTATTGGAAAGAACAACTTGGTGGAGAATTACCAAATCTGGAATTATTATCTCATAAACAAAGGCCACCAATACAATCACTTAACGGATCAAATGAATATTTCTTCCTCTCAAAAGATTTAACACAAAACATTCAGTCTATCGGTATAAAAAATGGTTGTTCGTTTTTTATGACCATGCTTGCAATGTTCCAGGTTTTCTTAAATAAATACACAGGTATCGATGATATCATAATTGGTACTCCTATCTCCAATCGACCAAGAAAAATTGATCAAAATTTAATTGGCAATTTTTTGAACATTGTCGCCTTAAGAACTAATTTGTCTTTTAATCATGACTTTACTTCGTTGTTGCATCACTGCCAAAAGATTACTCTTAATGCCTTGAAGAATCAAGATTTATCGTTTGAGAAAATTGTAGAACATTTAAGAATCGAAAGAGACCTTAGTAGAAACCCTGTTTTTCAGATCATGCTCCAGGTTTTCCCTAAATATTCATTTGAGTTATCCGACCTGACATACAGTCATTTCAATTTCGATCTTTGCTATTCCCAGTTCGATTTATCATTACATGTATTTGAGGTGGAAGATGGTTACAATTGTCGGTTTGAATATAATACCGATTTGTTTGATAGACAATTTATTAAAAGGATGGCATCCAATTTTAAAAAATTAGTTAATGAAATAATTTCGGATCCCCTAAAGAATTTGGATGAGTATTCAATTATTTCTGATGATGAAATCAGACTTTTAAGCAGCTGGAATGAAACGGATACTTTATTTTCCGAAGAAAAATGTTTTTATCAATTGTTTGAAGAACAAGTAGAAAGAAGAAATAATTGTATCGCGGTTAAATATTCAAGTGATTACCTGACATACGGTGAATTGAATTCCAGAGCTAATAAACTTGCTAACTACTTGATTAAAAGAGGCGCACAGAAAAATTCTATCGTAGGAATAATTATCGATCGCTCAATTAATATGCTTGTCGGATTGTTAGCTGTGATGAAAGCCGGTGCGGCATATATTCCTCTTGATCCGTCGTTTCCAAGAGAACGGCTGGAATATATAGTAAAAGATTCCGGCATTAACATTCTTTTAACTGAAAAAAAGATCGACACAATAATCTCTACTTCCCAAATGAATTCAATCTATATCGATTCGGAATGGGAGATAATTAATAAAGAAGATGAAAAAAATATTAATCTTGCTCAAATTTCTTCAGACTTAATGTATGTTATCTATACTTCCGGGTCTACGGGGAATCCGAAAGGAGTAATGATTAATCATAGTGCTGTAACTAATTTCCTTCAATCGATGAAAAGATATCCCGGTTTTAATGAAAAAGATAATTTGTTAGCTGTTAC
>CAZKUR010000084.1:6378-17586 GCA_964556005.1 uncultured Ignavibacteriaceae bacterium
GGATTTAGAATTGAACTTGGTGAAATTGAGACAAGATTACTTGAATTTGAAAATATCAAAGAAGCTGTGGTAATAGTTGATGAAAACCGAAGTGGTGAAAAGAAATTAGCGGCATATTTAATTCTTAAGAAAAAGGGTGGGATAGATATAAATTCGCTAATAACATTTTTGAAAGAAAAAATTCCCGATTATATGGTGCCGTCTTATTTTATAGAACTGGATAAATTTCCGTTAACTCCAAACGGTAAAATTAATCGCAAAGCATTCCCTGAACCGGATGAAAATATTATCATAAAGGATGAAACAAAGGGCGATTATGGGGATGGATTTGAAAATGAGCTTGCGGTAATTTGGAAAGATATACTAGAAATAAAAAAAATTAGTAATTCGGATAATTTTTTTGCGGTAGGCGGTACTTCACTATTGGCAATTCAGTTGATTTATAAATTGAACGAGAAGTTTGAGATCGATTTACCTGTGAGTATAATTTTTGATTCTCCTACAATAAATAAGCTTTCTGCCGAAATCAAAAAAACAAAAAAACTTTCCTAAAAATGAAAATTTTCTTAAAAGATTTCGTTAGGGTTCTAATTAGTATTGTGCTGACGCAGGAAACGGGAAATACTATTCATTCATCACTATTTAGATTTAAAAATAAACATAAACGGATTTACAGATTAATCTACGGCAAGGCAAGTGACGAGAATATCTTCGATTGCATATTGGGAAAGCTTAATGGAAAGTTCGATATACTAATGATTCACAGTTCACTTAATGATATGATTCCAATGTATATCGGAAATCCGGGTAAACTGCTTTCTATGTTGGTAACATATTGTCGGCGGAATAATATTACGTTGGCAATGCCTACACTTTTTGACGGATCAAATTTTCAGGCCAAAAAATATTATGAAAACGGAAAGAACAAATTCGATGTTCGTAAAACATTTTCCGGAACGGGTATTTTATCCGAAATGTTCAGGAAAACTGAAGATGTTAAAAGAAGCATTCATCCCACACATAGCGTTTGTGCTTTAGGGCCGTTAGCTGATGAATTAACGAAAAATCACCATCTATCAATAACAACATGCGGAGATGGGACTCCGTTTGGTGAAATGATAAAATATCGAACTATGATTTTAGGTATTGGTGCTAATGCCGATGCACTTACGCAGGTACATTCGACTGAAGATATAATGAGAGATAAATTCCCTGTACCTTTGTTTACGGATACTCTTCCCATCACTTGTCTTGATGAATTGGGAAATACCATAATTTATAATTTGAGAATCAAAAATCCGGAATATGCAATTGACGAAAGGGCGTTTCATAGGATACTAAAAAGAATGAAAATAATGGAATGGACATATAAAGGCATTCCGTTCTTTTTAACAGAAGCTAATGCTGTTACGGAAACTTTTCTTGAAGCAGCCAAAAAGGGGCAGACGATTTATAAGAGATTATAAGTTCTAAAGAAAGGAGCATTAACTTTTTCAATACTCTATTTCCGTTAAGTTTACAACGACATTACAATAAATATAAATACCTAATTTTTTATTCAATAATTTTAATCAATATGCCACAAATCTTTTGAGTGTGTAAAATAATTGTTGAACTTAGGCCAATGCCTTATAATCGATTTTCTGTGACTTAACTATATTAATCCTTGGGCCCTTAAAGAAAAAGCGGTTTGTTAACCAACTTAAATAATCTTCGCTGACCTTTGAGCAGTCTCGTAATCAGGCCCTATTCAAGGCTAATTTAAATTTACTATGTGCAATTTTTTCAAGAAAAATAGGTAAAATGAGATTATTTCTCTTTGAGTTTGTATCTTGCTTGCGGAGTAAAAAATAAACCCCGGAATTTTTCTTCGAGGGTTTTTTATTTTCATGGGAGAAAGGACTTGTAGCTCTTCATTTTTACATCTTACATTTCAAATCCTCAGATAAGTATTATAAGGGAAGCCCGGATGATCCTCAAAGAAGACTTCATTTTCACAACATAATTGAACAAGGTTTCACTTCGAGATACAGACCGTGGGAAATAATTTATACAAAAGAATACCCTATAAAGAAACAAGCGCAAGCTACCAACAGAATTAATTTTGAAAAATCTATTCATTAACCGATATTTAAATTTGGATAATTAAAATAATATCCCCAAAAAGTATCATGCAATTTACACCATCATCTACCAGATATGATAATATGAATTACATCCGCTGCGGGAAGAGCGGGATAAAATTGCCGCAAATTTCGTTAGGCCTCTGGCATAACTTTGGCGCTGTAGACAAATTTGAAAATTCCAGGGCTATGATTCTCCGTGCATTTGATCTTGGAATAACTCATTTCGATCTTGCCAACAATTACGGACCTCCTTACGGCTCGGCAGAAGAAACTTTCGGCTTAATTTTAAAAAAAGATTTAATGACTTACCGGGATGAATTAATTATTTCCACAAAAGCCGGATGGGATATGTGGCCGGGTCCGTATGGGAATTTCGGTTCAAGAAAATATCTTATCGCCAGTATTGATCAAAGCTTAAAAAGAATGAATCTTGAATACGTTGATATTTTTTATCATCATCGTCCCGATCCTGAAACACCTCTTGAAGAAACAATGGGAGCACTTGCTCATATTATTAAAAGCGGAAAGGCTTTGCATGTAGGAATTTCCCAGTACAAACCTGAAGAAACAAAAAAAGCTGCATCTATTCTCCAACAGATGGGAGTTAAATGTTTGATTCATCAGCCTAACTATAATTTGTTTGATAGATGGATCGAAAACGGATTGACAAATGTACTTGACGAATTGGGAATCGGATGCATCGTCTTTTCACCCTTAGCACAGGGAATTTTATCGGATAAATATTTAAATGGAATTCCGTCAGATTCACGTGCAGGAAAAGAACGAACATATTTGAAGCGAAGTCAAATCACTGAAGAGATTTTAAACAAAGTTCAAAAGTTAAATGAGCTTGCTCAAAAAAGAGGACAATCGTTAGCACAAATGTCTTTAGCCTGGGTATTAAAAAATCCTACTGTTACCTCTGCATTAATAGGCAGCAGCAAGGTGAGTCAAATTGAAGATTCGGTTGATGCACTAAAAAATCTTAAGTTCGATGATGATGAATTATCTCAGATAAATGAAATCATTTCTTAATAAATTGAAATAAGAAAAATATTTTTAATCTGAGAAAATCGTTTTCATTTAATTGTTTACCTGACGCAATTGAAAACATCAACAGGTCCAAAGGACAACAAAACTCCATCATCAAAAAATTGTAAGTTGCCTGAAGTATATTTTAAAGTAATAGAATCCAGAGAAGTGAAGGGTTTACTCAATTCCAAAATTAGAGTCGTTTTGTCATTATCTTTTAATGAAATTTTTGTGGTTGAATTTATTTCATATTCATTCTTTGTAATGATGAAAACTGCATCCGAATTCGACGGTTCTTTCAAAGGTTTATTAAAAATTATTTCAATATGTTTTCCATCCTCAGAGACAATTTAAGATAAATATTGCGGTGAGGATCCTTTAGGTGAATCATCAAATGAAGTTATGCCGTAACCATACGGAAATAGCGGATTCGCATTTTTGTCACTGTAATCAAATGGAATTTGCTGTAAGTTTCTCGGCCAAGCATGAGAAAGCACACCATGCGGTTTATAATCACCGTATAAAACCTGGGCAATACCATCACCCTCGGTTCCCGGCAGCCAGGCTGCAAATAATACGTCTGTAAAATGGAGGATCTTCTGTATAATTAAAGGTCTTCCGCTGATCAAAATTACTATTACCGGGTGGCTATAACTTTTCATCTTTTTTATTAATTCTAAATCTTCGTTTGAAACAATAGGATTGGGATTATCCCCTTTCATCTCTGCATAAGGTTTCTCACCAATTACTACAACCGAGTAATCGGCTTTTGTATTTCTGAAATTTCCTTGTTCCGAAAATTCAAAATCTGCCGAAGGTGCAATTTTTTTCATCCCCTGAAGAATAGTCGTACCGATGGTTGTAATTCCGCTGTCTCCCTGCCATGATATAGTCCAGCCTCCGCACTGGTAACCTAAATTATCAGCGTGTGAACCGGCAACCAATATTCTTACATCTTTTTTCGGAATAGGAAGAATGCCGTTTTTCTTTTTCAGAAGAACTAATGATTCCCTTACGCATTGACGTGCAACTTTTCTGTGTTCTTCACTTCCAACGGAGTCAATCAAACTTTTATCAGCATAAGGTTTTTCGAAAACTCCAAGCATAAATTTGATTCTCAAAATTCGTCTAATTGCATCATTAATTCTAACGATTGAAATTTTTCCTTCGTTAATCAATTCTTCTATATAAGTGAAAAAGTCTTTGTAACGGTGAGGAAGCATTACCATATCGACGCCGGCATTTATTGCAATTTCCAGTGCCTGCTTATAATCACCTGATAATTGATCAACCCCGCCCCAATCTGAAATAACAAATCCTTTAAAGCCTAATTCCTTTTTTAAAACATCGGTTAGCCAAAATTTATTTCCATGCATTTTTTTGCCGTTGATGCTGCTGTAAGAAACCATAACGCTGCCGACACCGGACTTTATTGCAGAAATATAAGGCGGCAAGTATGTATCACGAATTTCTTCTTCGCTTGCTATCGTATTTCCTTGATCGATCCCGTTTAAAGTTCCGCCGTCACCAAGATAGTGTTTCGCGCATGCGAGAATATCAATATGATCTTTAGAATTTTCACCTTGAAAACCATTTATTTCTGCATCTCCCAATGGTTGAACAAGATCCGGCTTTCCGCCAAATCCTTCATAAAATCTTCCCCAGCGTTCATCCCGCGGTACAGCGGCACAAGGAGCAAATGTCCAGTCGATTCCTGTTGCTGCAATTTCTTTTGCAATTATCTCGGCAGCTTCTTCAATCAACTTAGGATCTCTTGTACATCCTAAACCGATATTGTGAGGGAAAATAGTCGCACCGTAAATATTATTATTCCCATGAACTGCATCTATCCCGTAGATAAGCGGAATTTTCAATCTTGTTTTTAAAGCATAACTCTGCAGTGTATCGTAAAGATCAGCCCACGTTGAAGTTTTGTTGTCACCATTTTCCGAATCTCCACCGCTTAGTGCCGAACCGATGAAATAATTGGTTATATCAGGAAGGTTATTGACCAATGTTGTATGATCTACCTGCATCATCTGGCCGATTTTTTCTTCGATAGTCATCTTGCCAATTAAATCGTTTACCCGTTGATCGATTGAAGCAGTTGTATCGAGATAAACAGGTGTTTGTGCGGATATTTTTGATGTGATGTTATTAATCATAATTAAAATTATGATAAGATTGAATAAAAATTTTTTCTCATATACGAAATTTAGAATTAAATCATCAAAAAAAAACGATGCTTTAACCCTGTATTTTTTAACCAAAATTAAACCGGGAAAACATTTTTCAGAAGATGCGTATTTGATAAAATCATAAAAACAAAATTATAATAATGATAAAGTCTTAAAGATTCTATAAAAGGAAATGTAATAATTTATTTGTGATGATTTATCGAATATAAGTTACATCGATCAATTCAATATTTGGTCTGAGTTTAAAAATCTTTCACGGTTTGCAGAAGAAATAAATTTTAATCTTCCGCATATTGAATTTAAAACACTTTACGCAAGGGCACTAAAAAATAAACCGGATGAACATGCGCCATACCTCGTTCGATGTATTTGCTTCGGCTCAGATTGTGCACTCTGGATTAAAAATCTTGATTACCAATGGTCGCTGCCGAATGAAGGAAAGATGCCGTCGGAAATCGAAACATTCGTTCAAATCGTTACTGATTTTGTTCCCGGTAATTATTCCGTAAAGTGATACGACCCGCAAACAGGTAAATTTTCCGGAAAGACTTTACAAACATCTGTTAATGGAAACGGTATTCTTTCACTTATTGAGTTGAACATACAACAATTTAAAAAAATTTATGGATTTAATAATTGAAAAGTGGGAGGCAAGTTTTCTTTAAAACATTTTAAAAAGTAAAATTTTAGGTGTCCAAATCGAACCAAATTAAAAAAAAATTACGCATGTAGAAAAAAGTTGAAGTAGAAATAAATCTGTTTCTTCGAGCATATAATTATTAAGTTCTTTGACAAATTGCCGGAAAAAACCAATTTTTAGACTAAATTTGAAGGTAATGTGTTATTCTGAATCATTGCTCATCTGAATGAAAATTCTATCACAGATAACACAAAATCAGAATTTGTAAATTTTCCCAAAAAATACTTTTCTATATTTAAATAGTATTTGTAAATTGCAATATATTCTACCTATTAAAGATGCAAAAGAATCAAACGGAAAATTTCACGCAGTTAATACAAGAATATTCGAAAGGAAATAAGCTTGCATTAAATCAAATTTTGCCCCTTATTTACGACGAATTAAGAAAAATCTCATCAAGGTATTTGAGGGAAGAATACCGTAACCATACTTTCCAAACAACAGAGCTTGTACATGAGGCATATCTCAGACTAATCGGAGATCAAAATATTTCATGGGAGAACAGGGCTCACTTTTTCGGAATTGCAGCCCAGTCTATGAGGCAAATCCTTGTGGATCATGCACGCAAACGAAACGCTAAAAAAAGAGGCGGCGGCAAATCCAACCTTTCTCTTGAGGAAGTGTTTAAGATTTCCGAAAATGCTGATGAACAAATCCTTGCACTTGATGAAGCTCTTAAAAGATTAACTGCCGTTGATGAGCGATCAAGCAAGATTGTCGAGCTAAGATATTTTTCCGGACTAACCATCGAAGAAACAGCCAAAGTTTTAAACATATCAATTTCAACCGCAAAACGGGATTGGAATTTCGCCAAAGCATGGCTTTACCGCGAAATTCAAAATCAATGATTTTGTTTCAAGGTTAAAAATTTGGATACAGAGAGAATATCGCGAATAAAAATTTTATTCGAGGAAGCTAAAAAACTTTCCGGAGAAGATCGAAATGATTTTCTAAACAAAGAGTGCGACTCGGATGAGTCTCTAAAAGAGGAAATTATTTCCTTAATAAATTCTTTGGAAAATACTGAAGATTTCCTCGAAGAACCTCTAAAGATTGCAGATGAAAATAAACGATTCTTTGTTGATCCTTACTTAGGCAAACAAGTAGGTAATTTTATTATAGAGGGAGAAGCCGGTATCGGCGGTATGGGAGTTGTTTATGCCGGGAAAAGAAACGATCAGGAATTTGAACAAAAAGTTGCAATAAAAATTTTAAAGTACGGACTCACCTCGGACTATCATTTAAAACGCTTTCAGATAGAAAGACAAACATTAGCAAATCTTCAGCATCCCCATATTGCCCGCTTGCTCGACGGTGGAACAACATCTGACGGGTTACCGTATCTCGTTATGGAATTCATCGACGGCAAACCTGTTACTACATACTGTATCGAGAAAAATTTAAGTATAAATGAAAAACTTGAAATTTTTATGAAGGTTTGCAGCGCCGTCCAATATGCCCATCAGAACCTTGTTATCCATCGCGATTTAAAGCCTGGAAATATTCTTGTTACCGAAGACGGAAAGCCTAAGCTCCTTGATTTCGGAATTGCAAAACTAATCAACGAGGACCTGGTTGAAAACGAAACCGGTTTAACAAGGACAGCAATGTGGCATCTTACTCCAGACTACGCGAGCCCCGAACAGATAAAAGGTGAAAAGATTACTACGGCAAGCGATATTTATTCTTTAGGGATTATGCTGTATCAATTAATGACCGGATACCTTCCGTACAAAATAACAAATTCATCGCCTGCTGCAATTACTAAAGTTGTTACCGAAACCAATATTATACTGCCAAGCGAAAGGGTTAGAAGAACCGAAGAAATTTCTTCGCTGGAAAGCATTGAAAAAAAACAAAATGATAAAAATAGCACGGATATTAAAAAGGAAAAGCCGGATAAATTATCGCGTTTCCTAAAGGGCGATCTTGATAATATAATTCTTAAGGCAATGCACAAAGACCCTGCAAGACGTTATTCTTCTATTCAACAATTTTCGGAAGACATCAAAAGACATTTGGCTGGACGTACCGTAATTGCCAGGAAAGATACTACAGGATACAGGATATCAAAATTTATGGGACGGCATAAAATTGGTTTTGTCACTTCGGTTTTATTCGTTGTATTTCTTATCCTGAGCGTAATATTAATTTCATGGCAGGCCGATAAAGCCGCAAAAGAGAGGGATGTTGCTCAACAAGAATCAAAAAAAGCAGAAGCTGTTAACAAGTTTTTACAGCAAATGCTTTCTTCTCCGGACCCATCCGAATCCGGGCGAGATGTAAAAGTTTATGAGGTGCTGGAGAAAGCTTCAAAAGAAATAAAAACAAAATTCAAAAATCAACCGGCGATTGCTGCAGCTATTAACAGCACTATCGGTAATACTTTTACGAATTTAGGCGAATTCGATGAAGCAAAAAAACATTTGCTTCGAGCGCTGGAGTTAAATAAAAAAATTTACGGCATCAAAAGTAAAGAAACCGCCGCCAGCATGCATGATCTGGCAGCTTATTATGATTGGGTCGGTAATTTAAAAGCAGCAGATTCATTATTCAGTAAAGCAGAAGAAATTTTGGAAAAATTACCGGAAAAACATCCTTCGTTGATGGCAACTAATTTGACCGACTTCGGGCTGTTAAAAAACGATGAAGGGAAATACGATGAGGCAAAGCCCCTGCTCGAAAAAGCCTTAAATTTGCTTCTAAATAATAAAGGTTCGGATAGCGTGGATATTGCCATTACCACGAATGATCTTGCAATTACGCTGGATTATTTAAAAGAATATGATGAAGCCGAAAAAAAATACCTTCAATCCCAGAAAATTTTTATCAGCCAGTACGGCGAAAGAAGACCGGAAGTAGCTTCGACTTATAACAACCTCGGTTTATTGTGTGTAGAAAAAAATGATTATAAGGATGCAAAAATTTATCTTGAAAAATCCCTAAAGCTAAAAATCGAATTATTGGGAAAAGATCATCCAAACGTTGGTTTAGCATTAAATAATATGGGAAGCGTTTATCTTCGAACAAAAAAATATAAAACCGCAGAAAAATATTTCCGCGAAGCTCTTCAAAATTTTCACAAATCATTAAAGCCCGGCCACATGTGGTTTGCTATGAGTGAGTACTGGCTGGGCCGCTCATTGATGGGTGAAAAAGAATATGCTACTGCCGAATCTTATTTTAGAAAATCTCTTGCAATAAGAGAAAAAGTTTTTTCTAAAAATAATTATATGACGTGTTTATCAAGAGGTGATTTGGGTATAAGTCTTCTTAAACAAAATAAGTTGAATGAGGCTGAAATATTTCTTTTAGATGCTTTCAATAATTATCGTAATGAAGTCGGTAAACAGGATAAAAACAGTGTAAGGTACGCAAAAAGCTTAGAAGATCTGTATCAAAAGAAAAATGAACCTAAAAAAGCAGCATACTTCAAGCAAATAGTACAAGAGCTTTCCGAAAAACTATAATACAATATTTACCTCTAAACTGAACCAATTCGTTTGTTTTTTTCGCATGTATAACTGCTGCATAAATTGATTGTTTTCTTCAGAAGTCAATCTCAATTTAACAAGCTGAAAATTTATTATTTACTCATAATAAAACTCTTCCAATAATAAATGAAAGGCTATTAAAATGAAGATTTATATTGTATTCATATTCATTTTTACCGGTTTAATAAGCCTCAATAAAATCTACCCTCAAACTCCAACTTTGCAATGGATAAAAACATATAATTACAGTTCAACATCCAATCAGCAGTCCTGGGCAGTTTCAACCGACGATCTCGGCAATATATATGTCGGTGTGCAGGCTGCGGATGATACGAGTTCACAAAGAATAATTGTTCTAAAATATGACCAGGACGGAAATTTAATGTGGAATGAAATATTCAACAATCCCAATAATGGTTTTCATAACCTCTACGATTTAGCTGCTGATGGAAACGGGGATGTTTATGTCTTAGGCAGATTTTCTACCGGGATGTGGGAATTAATTAAGTACGATACTAATGGAAACTTTCAATGGGTCGGACATCCTTTTCAAACCGGGCAGCCTTTTTCATTAAAATTAGATCATAACAACGATATAATAGCTACCGGTTTTTCTATTGATTCGCTTTTTGATAAACTAATAAGCACTGCTAAATATGATCCTAATGGAAATCTGCTTTGGAAAAAGACTTTTTTATCTGCTTTACCATCTTCAGGTGCATCGGTAAACGATTTTAAAATAGACAGTAAAAATAATGTTTATGTTGGAGCGACACTGGCAAGGGAATATTATATAGGTGCTTTCCGTTATGATTCCTATTTATTCAAATATAATTCCGCCGGGCAGTTGAAATGGCAAAAAGTTTATTCAATCGACAGTACGGATCATCTCAGCACCAACCAGTGTTCGTCCATAAGTATAGATAACAATGATAATATTTATTTTATTAGTTATGCCTTTAGAAGCATTCCGCAGATAAAAACTTTTGTAGTCCAAAAATATAATTCATCAGGTATATTAAATTGGACAAATATATACGGCAATGTTGAATATGACACCTCACTATATGCAAGAACAAGCACAATATTTAATAACAAGCTTGTAGTGGCAGCAGAATTAAGTCACGGAACTTATCCGGAAGATACAACCGATGCACTTATTATTAAGTATAATGAAGACGGTACTATAAACTGGTCGAAAGTATGGAACACCAACATGGGAAGATACTTAACTGCACAAAATGCATTAAGTGATGCTTCGGGAAATATTTATGTTACAGGATTCGCAACAATCGACAGCTTAGGTAATAATTCGGATGTTTTTTCCTTGAAAGTAAATGGGGATTCGGGGAATATTAACTGGTCGGATTTATATTCGTCGGTTCCCGATTCAAATCAGGATGAAACTTTAGCTTCGGTTATTGATAAATATAACGATCTGATAATCGATGGGTACACTTACGCAGATTATAACAATACTTTAGCACCTGTTTTTGTTATTAAATATTCCCTTGGCCCAGCAGCCGTAAAAAACGATCAATCAAATATTCTTAAATCTTATAAGTTGTATCAGAATTATCCTAATCCTTTTAATCCGACAACTGAAATCAAATTTAGGATTGCGAATCCCGGGTTTGTATCGTTAAAAATATATGATG
>CAZKUR010000085.1:0-17184 GCA_964556005.1 uncultured Ignavibacteriaceae bacterium
TTCCATCGATATGATATTGAAATATAAAAACATTATCGATATATTATATCGTAAAACAAATAAAGGATTATGAAATGACGACAGTAACAGTTTCCCCTAAATATCAGGTAGTAATACCAAAAGAAATTCGCGAAGAATTAAAATTAAAGCCTGGACAAAAGTTACAAATTATTCAATTAGGTGATAGGATAGAGTTCCTTATTCTGAAAAATGTTAAGGATGCTAGAGGATTCTTAAAGGGAATCAATACTGATATAGATAGAGAAGGGGACAGATTATGAATTTAGTAGATTCGTCGGGTTGGCTAGAATATCTTTCGGATGGCAAGAATTCAAAATTATTTGCACCAGCCATTGAAAAAACTAATGAACTAATAGTATCTACAATAAATATCTATGAAATATATAAGAAGATTTTGCTTGAGAGAGATGAAAGTACTGCAATACAAGTTGTTGGAATAATGCAACAGGCAAAAGTAATAGAAGTTAGTTCGATAATCTCTATACAAGCTGCCAAGTTGAGTTATGAACGAAAAATACCAATGGCTGATAGTCTAATATATACAACTGCCAAACTAAATAATGCTATGGTTTGGACACAAGATATTGATTTCAAAAAATTGGATAATGTGAAATACTTTAAGAAATAATAATATTTAGAAATAGTAAAAACGGTATAACGAGACTGTCGAAAAAGTAGGAATGTTAAAAAAAAAGGAAAGGGAAATCATTCCTAAAGAGAGATCGTCGCTCTCGAGTGATTTATGGGAATCATTTTTTTAATTCATTTCAGTGTTATACTTTTTCGACAGTCTCAACAGGCATTCCTACCACAACGGCAGTTTATTTTAATGGTTATTTAGCTAATTGGCAGCAATGTTGAACGTTCGTTTATACAGGCAGTTTGTAAAGATATTAGGCATTTATCTTCGTTGACTCTTCCACCAACTTGTATATTCAAAATCACAATATGTTTATTTCTTTGAAAAATAATTTAAAAAATATTTGTGTAGTTAAATAACTTCATGTATATTTTGTAGCTAAATAGCTACATATATAATTGACTCAATGAAAATAAGACGAGACATATTTCAAGCCATAGCGGACCCGACTAGAAGAGCTATACTTCTGCTTGTTGCTTCGCAAGCCATGACTGCCGGCACCATAGCTGCAAACTTTAAAACAGCAAGGCCGACAGTTTCAAAACACCTGCAAATACTTACCGCGTGTGAATTGCTTGAACAAGAAAAAAACGGAAGAGAAATATACTATCACTTAAATCCCCAAAAGATAAAAGAATTAGCAGACTTTATTGAACCATTCCGCAAACTGTGGGATAACAGGTTCAATAAATTGGAAGCCATAATGAAAGAAACAAATAGAAAGAAGAAATAATATGGAACAAAAAACAATAATTAATGCCGAAGACGGCAAACAAGAATTATTGATAACAAGGGAATTTAATTTACCGTTAGAATTACTTTTTAAAGCTTTTGTAAAGCCCGACCTTATTGAGCAGTGGATGGGAACGAAAGTGCTGAAATTAGAAAGTAAAAAACACGGCAGTTACCAATTTGAAACAAGAGATGCTAAAGGGAATTTGGCATTTCAGGCCAATGGTGTAATCCACGAACTAAGTCTGAACCGGAAAATCATACGTACATTTGAAATGGATAATACGCCTTTTGGTGTTCAGCTTGAGGTATATGAATTTGAAAAACATACCGGTGATACCAGCAAACTCAATATACATGTGATATACGAATCAGTTTCACAAAGGGACCAGATGCTGAAGTTACCCTTTGCTAAAGGTTTAAACATGGCACATAACCGGATACAAGAAATAATAAGTAAATTGGAAAACTAAGCTGCTTCTAATTCTGACTGTGTTATCGTGGTATTTCAGGCCCGCGAATAGAAAAATTATTTTAGTTAATCAATAGGTTAATAAAATGAACTCTAAGGTTGATAAATTTTTAAGCAGAGCCGAAAGGTGGCAAAAAGAATTTGAGAAATTAAGAACTATCATTCTTGACTGCGGCCTTACAGAAGAATTTAAATGGATGCATCCATGTTACACATTTCGGGAAAATAATGTAGTCTTAATACATGGATTTAAAGAATACTGTGCGCTTTTGTTTTTCAAAGGTGCATTGTTAAAAGATTCGGAAGGTATTCTAGTCAGGCAGACTAAGAATGTGCAGTCTGCGCGCCAGGTACGGTTTAGGAATGTACGAGAAATAGTTAAACTGGAATCCACCCTGAAGACCTATATTTATGAAGCAATTGAAGTGGAAAAAGCCGGTTTAAAAGTGAATTATAAAAAGACATCAGATTTTGAAGTCCCTGATGAATTTCAAAAAAAATTAAATAAAAATTCTGCACTGAAGGCTGCTTTTAATGCGTTGACACCCGGAAGGCAAAGAGCATACCTATTTTATTTTTCTTCAGCCAAACAATCCAAAACCCGGGAGTTAAGGATTGAAAAATATATGCAGCAAATTTTAAATGGGAAAGGATTAAATGATTAGTCATTGAACAAAAGTAATTTTACTCTATACACATTTAAATATAAAACTGCCTAACGTTATAAGAAATTCCTGCAGAGCGAAGCTGAGGCATGGCATAGCCATCGCTATGCGATAATACTGTGTTGGACTTATCCGTAATAAAATTTAATTTATTTTCACAAGATTGAGTAAGAATTATCACAAAATTATTTCTACTATTATTTTCGGTTAAATTTAATTTTTTAATATCCGGTTGAGGATTAGAAATGTTTTTGATACTTTGCAATGGACTTTATCTGCACCCCAAACGTACTCATTAATCGGTTTTGAGGTCAATGCCTAAATTCAATAAGTGCTAATTGCGATAAGTATATTAAATTAAAATATAGTTAATTATAAAATTTCAATAATATCAATATATGTAAGGAGCATTATAATATGAATAACGTACAAAATTACACAGGCAAAGCCGTTGAACTTTTAATGTCATATGGACCCAAATTATTATTGGCAATAGTAACATTAATAATAGGCCTTTGGATTATTAAATTATTTGTCAAGGGACTAAGAAGAACGATGGAGCGAAGTAAAATTGATGTCTCTTTGCATAAATTTTTATTAAACCTCATTGGAATCTTATTAAAAATAATGCTCGTAATAAGTGTCGCATCAATGATCGGCATTCAAATGACATCTTTTATTGCAGTTTTGGGTGCTGCCGGATTAGCCGTAGGATTAGCTTTGCAGGGCAGTCTGGCAAACTTTGCCGGCGGTATTTTGATATTGCTGTTCAAACCCTATAAAGTCGGAGATTTTATTGAAGCTTCAGGATATTTGGGCAGTGTACATGAAATTCAAATATTTAATACTATTTTAAAAACACCCGACAACAAAACAGTCGTCATTCCGAATGGAACATTGTCGAACGCAAGCATCACTAATTTTTCTACAGAACCAACACGCCGTGTTGATATGACTTTCGGAATAGGTTACTCGGATAGCATAGAAAAAGCTAAAGAAGTATTAGAATCACTTATTAAAAACGACACCCGTGTTTTTAATGAACCTCCATATATGATTGTTGTATCTGAATTAGCAGACAATTCTGTTAATTTAACAGTTCGTGCCTGGTGCAATAGTGCAGATTATTGGGGAATATTTTTTAGCATGCAGGAAAAAGTAAAATTAGAATTTGACAAACAAGGTATTTCTATTCCTTTCCCGCAGCGGGATGTGCACGTATATAATCATCAAATAAAAAGTAGTTAATACATAGAGCGTGATAAATTATTGTTTTTAATAAATAATGGTTATTAAAATAATTTCATTGAAGATTTAAATTATTTTCAATACTTTTCTAATGATTTTATTTGCACCCCTAAACAAAATCACTACTAATGGTTTGGGGGCGATGCCTAAGATATAAAAGTGGAGAAGGCTAAGCCTGAGTGACTGCACAAAATAATAGTCCGTAATTTTTTGTACAAGAAATTAAATTAACATTTCTAATTACCGGGAGGATGTAATGAAAAATATTTCTTGTTTAGTATTTATATTCTTTAATATAATTTCAGTTTTGTTAACCGGTTGCAACTCTTCAACAGAGATAAAAGAATTAAAATATTCTACTTCTACTTTTGATATTTCAACTGATTATTCCTTCCCTCAAGGTACCTATTATTATTACAAATTCAATTCTTATAATGAGTCCATTGATGTAATGAAGGAAATAAAATATTTGCAATCAAAAAATATAATCGTTTCAAAAGTATGGTATAGGAATTATAGAAACGGCTGCAACGCACCCGGTTCGGACTGGACAACCCATACTATGTACGGTTCGGTTTTACTAATACAATTGAAATTTGACGATAAGAAAATACTTGACAATAATTTTTCGATATTATCGCGCAGTTCAAAAATACCTTGCGGATACGGTGTCGTTTATTATGAACTGAAAGAATGATATTAAATGAAAATTTTAATCGCGCATATAGTTTCTTAATACTTTTTTGATTTATAAGATTAAAATAATTCTGAATGCAGACCATTTAAACACTTGAATTCAGAATTGTTAAAGTTTAAATAAAAACGGTGAGTATATATAATTGGAGATAATAAAATGAATATTATCGTTCGGGAAGCAGCAGACAGTGATATTGATGCTCTAATCAAGTGTCACGGCCGTTTCATGGAATATCATATCAACTTAGATCAACGCTTCACTCTTCGGCGCGGGGTTGAAGAAAAATGGAATAAGCAAATTTCCGATGAACTAAAAAATTCCGATACTCTTGTGCTGGTTGCCGAAGAGAATGAGGTTGTAGTCGGCTGTGCTTTTATCCTAATAAAAAACGGTGCAATGGATTACGGTCCTGAGAAGATAGGCTATCTTTGTGATGTTTTCGTAGAACCAAATTACCGCCGTTTGGGAATTGCTAAACGTTTCTTATCGTATTCGTTAAAATGGCTGAGGGCAAAAGGAATACACACAATTGAAGCAAGCTGGTCTCTTTATTCCATTGAAGCTAAAATTACCTGGCCCGAACTTGGATTTGTACCGATCAGTGTAAGCGGGCAATTGGAGTTTTAACCGAAATGAGAATAAAATGTTAAAGATAATATTTATTTCTACCTTTTTGTTTTTAATGACTTTAAGCTGTCAAAATGTTAGTACAGTGGAATCATTAAATTATGAGAAAGATACTCCCGTCTGGTTAAAAGCAAAAATCGATACGATGTCCACTGGAAAATATTATATGCTTGCCAAAGTTTATAGATGTGAAATGAATGGAGAATATATTTATTATATTAGTAATCCCATAAGTTCTTGTGTTTACTGTGAGGTATACTATCAGAACGGGGAAAAATTAAATTTTGAAGATGAAAAAGTACTATACGATTTTGAGCATAATAAGAAAAATGAATTATTAATTTGGGAACGAAAAGATTGAGTTAAGCAATAACTCTTGTTTAGAATCGATTCCATCTATTTAATTAAGTGGGAAATATAAAAATCACTCTCTTCATTATTATTTCAGAAAGGGAGAAAAATATATTAACTTGACCTTTACCTACCATCTTCCATCAACCATCAATTTACCTTCCAAACGAATCAACTATATCTTAATTTTGGGTATTCTAATTGAAAAAATTAAAGTTTGAATTTCATCAAAAAGTATATTAAAAAAGATAATTTAACCTCCTTTTCCATTTCAATTCTTATCCACGGAATTTTACTTATTCTATTTATCGTTATAAAAATTCACTCTTCACCTTCCAATATTTCCCAGTATACAAATTTACAAATCGTAGAAGTACCGATAGCTAAATCTCAGACAAAAATTAAAACCGAAGTAACACAAGTAAATAAGAATGTTGAACATACGGTGAAAAAAGAACAAGTTAATTTTGAAAAGCAAAATATTGCGGAAAAAGTTCAAGCACTTGTGGATACAAATAAACAAGCTCGGGAAATTACAATACCTGCAAATGTATTGGCAGATTCAACCAATGCCGATTTAAAATTTGCTTCTTCACTGCTCGATACTCTCTTAATACTTCATCCGGAATACAGCAGTGTAATTTTAAAGCAGGAAGCAAAAAATCTCGTTTGGAATACCAAAACAAATAAATTTACAAGACTTGCTCTCGAGAAAAGAATAAATGATGAAATTCATAAATATTTAAAAGA
This sequence comes from uncultured Ignavibacteriaceae bacterium, assembly GCA_964556005.1. Lineage (GTDB taxonomy): Bacteria > Bacteroidota > Ignavibacteria > Ignavibacteriales > Ignavibacteriaceae > CAZKUR01. The sequence goes on from CAZKUR010000085.1 coordinate 6,204, forward strand.
AAAATTCCCGGAAGGATCGGAACATGCATTAAATCCGTATACCGGTCCAGGATTACAGATACCAATAGATGGTTTGATTGACAAGATAAGGGATATATTTAAGTGAATTATTTCTCTAATAAAAAACAATAAATTAATTCAACCTTAATCGATAATTCTTCTTTAAATAACTTTTGTAAAGTAAAAAACTTATGAAAACAGCATTTATAATTTTTAACAATATGACGGCTCTAGATTTTATTGGAGCGTACGACCCTGTTACAAGATTAAAATCTATGGGCTTTATGCCTGATTTTGAATGGGATATTTGTTCTTTTACTGAAAAAGTTTCAGATGACAGAGGATTAGAGTTTGTACCGCAAAAAATTCGTACGTCTTTAACCAACTATGATTTGATAATTATTCCCGGAGGTTCGGGAGTCCGGACTTTGATTTACGATGAAGATTTCACTAAGTGGCTGCTGACTGCTTCACCTGTAAAATTAAAAGCATCTGTTTGCACCGGCTCTTTACTTTACGGTAAAGCAGGTTTTTTAGGGGGCAAAATAGCCACAACTCATCCTAACTTCTATAAAGAATTAAAAAATTTTTGCAGGGAAGTATCCTCTTTAAGAATTGTAGATGAAGGAGATATAATTACTGCAGGAGGAGTAGCATCCTCGATTGATTTGGGCTTATATCTTGTAAATAAATTTGCCGGTGAAGAGGTTAAAAATAAAATAGCTGTGCAGATTGATTATCCGTACAGCTATGAAAGTTTATATTAATCTTAATTTAAAACAGGTTATTTTCTATTCAAACTCAATAACATCTGCCCTTATATTTACTTTTGCACTGGTGTAAAGGAAAAGCACATTTAACGCATCGGTATCATACCTTACATTTATCAGCGCTAATTTTTTCCCTTCTACCGAACCGTTTGTGGCTTCATAATTTTTCCAAAGATTAGCTATAGCCTCTTGATATAACAAACCGCTTCCGGAAACCCGGAAGAATGCCAAAGTATTCGTTAAAGGGCCGGTAGGTACAGTGAAGCCTAATAAATATCCGGCTTCCGAAGTGCCTGAAATATTTGTTGCAACTATTTTATAGTTTGCCTCTCTCAATTCAACATTAGTAGAATTGACAGATGTAAACATACCGGATGTTGAACATGCATTAAAAATTAATGCAATAGGTAGTAGAACAAATAAAAACAAAAAATTTCTTTTCATTTTTACCTCCTATAAAATTATAAGATTGTTTATTTATTCTTTGCTTCAATATTATTTGCACAGAATTACAAAGGCATTATAGAATAAATGTGATTAAGTAAATATCACGAACTATTCTATAAATGAAATGCTATTTTACCCATGTCGTAAACAATAACATTTTTCAACGGAAAAGCTGTAAAAAGGGGAAAGTTTTATAAATTATAATGAGCCGGTTTTAATTAATTTAAATATCCTTTGAAAACCAGACTTATATTAAAATAAAAATACCAGCTTTCTACAAGAATTACAAAATATTTTTGTAAAGAATCATTTATTTCTGTATTTATACAATCCTTCAAAAAAAATAATCGAATAATATATGTTTGAGGTTTTATGAGTAAAGAAAGAATAGTATCTTTTAGCGACGGTGTTCTCGCTATCATTATTACTATAATGGTGCTGGAATTAAAAGTACCGCTTGGTGATCATCTAAATGCTCTTCAACCTTTAATCCCAATTTTTATAAGCTACATACTCAGCTTTATTCACATAGGAATATACTGGAATAATCATCATCATATGCTTTATGCTATTCAAAAAGTTAACGGCAAAATACTTTGGGCCAATTTGCATTTGTTATTTTGGCTTTCACTACTGCCTTTTGCAACAGGATGGATGGGGGAAAATCATTTTACTTCCTTACCCGTTGCTCTTTACGGTGCTGTGCTTCTCATGGCTGCGGTTGCATATTACATACTTGCACGCACTTTAATTCAACATCATGGAAAGACTTCCACACTTGCAAAAGCTTTTGGCAAAGATATTAAAGGAAAAATTTCACCCGTTATTTATTCTCTGCAATTCCTCTTTCTTTTTTATATTCGTGGATAGGTTTTATTCTTTATGTGTTTGTTGCATTAATTTGGCTTGTCCCGGATAAACGTATTGAGAAAGTAATCGCAGACTAAAAGGACTTATTATTCAAAAATTAAACTGATTTAAATTGTTTACATATTTGCTTTTTGGAATTACATACGCTATTGCAGCAGCAGTGCAGCCTGGCCCGCTCCAAACTTATATTATATCCGAAACATTAAGCAAAGGCTGGCGAAAGACACTGCCGGCTTCTTTTGCGCCACTAATAAGCGATGGACCAATTATAATTTTAGTTTTGTTTGTTCTTACTCAAATTCCTCATTGGTTTATTCAATTTTTGCATATCGCAGGGGCTTTGTTTCTATTTTATTTAGCATACGGTTCATTTAAATCATTGAAAAATTTTGATAAAAATATTGAGATTGAAAAAAAGGCAACGCAGCAGACATTATGGAAAGCGGCACTTGTTAATATTTTAAATCCTAATCCGTATCTTGGCTGGAGTTTGGTAATGGGTCCCTTGTTTCTAAAAGCTTACAGCGAAGCGCATATTTATGGAATAATTTTAATCGTAAGCTTTTATGCTGCAATTGTAATAGGAATTGCCGGGACAATAATTTTATTTGCATTTGCACGAAGCTTTGGGCCGAGGGTAATCAAAATTTTATTGGGATTATCTGTTGTAGGTCTAATATGCTTTGGGCTTTATCAATTATGGCTGGGTTTCAATCCGGGTTAATTTATCGAAATAAATTATGGTATAGTTTTTTTCGTTAAAAACATAATAAATAATCTCATTCTTTAGTTAGAACATCTGCAATAAGTTTCTTTATCTTTCCGCATTCATCATAAATTTTGTAAACATCACATTCCCTGCAATTAAGCTTACCGCAAACATTTTCTTCGTGCTTAAAAGCCCAGCAAGGCTGCGAATGGTTTTTAAATGCTTCACATGAATTGCGTTCACTTTTGCCGCAATTTGCGATTTCCCAGCAGGGAATCATCGCATATATTGTTTTTATCCCGTTGATGCTTATTTTATTTTCGTTAATAGCTTTACGGATACATTTAAGCCTTTCGATATCCGCGTTTGAGTACAGCCTATGGCTTGATTCTTTTTTAAAAGGAAGTATTAACTCTTCTCTCTCGTACATTCTTAAAGTATGTACCGAAATGCCGAGCAGTTTTGCTGCACTGCTAATGGGATACAAAGGCAATTCTTTATCTATCATATCTTATTTCTATATATTCATTAAAATTTCATTCTTGATACTTATAAATATCAAATTAACTGCCAGAGTTAAATGTTACATCATCAAATTTAAATCGACTTTTATTATCTTTTAATTATTATTTGTAAGAAATAAACTATTTTATTTCTTTTCGATAAGAAATAATTAACTACGGATTACAATTAGCGAATAACATACGATTTTCGACATGAAAATAATTTCAAATATGATAGAGGCTCATGTTTTTAGATATGAAAACAGAAAGCTTGAATTTCTTATGCTGAAGAGAGGGGAAAAAGAAATTTATCCCGGATTATGGCAAATGGTAACAGGCAAGATAAAAAAAAATGAAAAGGCATATGATGCTGCCTTAAGGGAAATAAAGGAAGAAACCAATCTTAGCCCAATTAAGTTTTGGGTAGTACCAAATATAGATTCGTTTTATTCACATGAGAAAAATTTAATTTCATTGCTGCCGGTATTTGCAGCTAAAGTAGAATGGAATGCGAAAGTTAAAATCAGCAATGAACATACAGAATTCAAATGGGTTTCGCCGGGAACAGCAAAAAAATTACTTGCGTGGAACGGGCAGCGTAAATCGGTAGACTTAATTACAAATTATTTCTTAAAGGAGATAGATTTTTTAAATTTTGTTGAAATAAAAAATTTTAAGCCTATAAACAAATTCTAATCAAAAATAAAGTGAATTAAAAAATTCATTTTTATTTGGTGTTCTAAATCAAAAAGATTAAATTGTGCATGCCTATTTAAGAATATTTCATAAGACCACATTATTAGGTTCAGGGGCTTATTAGTAAGGGGAGCGACAAATGAATCCTTCATCGGATGGCTAAAATTATATAATTCTAATTCATTTATTGAATTTTCTCTTCTTCTTGCCAGAATTATGCGGAAAGCCGAAAAAGAACTAATTACAAAAAAGGATTTTGTTTCTTCGTTCAAGCCAAGGTTATTTCGGTCCAATATAATTTAAATAAGAAAATTCTGCTTTTCCTTAAATAACATAATATGTTGAACAATTCTTAGGAGATATCTCATGGACTCAACTACCGCTAATGTTCAGGCAATGCAATATGATGCAATGAAAAAATCAGTTGGTGTTTCTTTTTTATTATGGTTCTTTTTAGGCGGATTTGGCGCTCATCGCTTTTATTTAAAACAAACGGGAACAGCTATTACAATGCTTATAATTACTGTGGTTTCGATACCACTTACACTTGTTGTAGTTGGATTTGTCGGTCTTGCGATTATAAGTATTTGGTGGATCGTAGATGCATTTTTAATTTCCGGAATGGTAGAAAAATTTAATCTGGGATTAGCAGATAAATTCAGATCATAATAATCACGTTACAGAAGCAAATATTCTTTATATTCACTAACCGGCCGTAAATTAAAAAACGGCCGGTTTTTTCCAATTTAGGCTTAATCAAATCTTACAGAGTAAAAATATATTTTTATATGAGTTGAAAAATTTAAAAATATTTTTACATTTGACGTAAGCAGTTACAGTTTTCTTTCTCTTATATCCAACCGATCCCTGCGAAAATTTAAAATAGTTAATTCTTTTTCCGGTCTAACTATATGTTCATTTGTGTCCCATGCAAAAATATATTTTACTAATTATTTTAAATTACTTAAATGGAGTTACGAAATGGAGACAATCTACGATCATGACATTTCTGATCATGAACTGATGGTTCTTGATAAAATGACCCCGGGAAGAGTTATCGATAATAATAAACAGAATTATTTATCAAGTTGTTCCCAGGATATTTTATTCGCGGACTTATTCAGATTGTACAACTTAAGAGGCGATATTATTAAAGCCGATTACTATTTCGAAAAAATTCAAGATAATACATTGACATATTTATTAAAAAGTATTTGATTTAAGAAAAACAAAATCAGAAAAGGTTAGTGCGTTATGTTAAACAGGGAAGAAATCATTGATAATCTGCGTAAAGAGCTATACACTTGGAATAATAAAATAATTGATTATGAGAAGGCCGTATTCAAGGCTAATCATGATATCCGGATTAAATTAGATGGAGAGATTGAAAGATTGAAGAGGAACAAAAATAGAATCAGCATTAAACTGAAGAAATTGGAAAATGCCGGCGATGTTGTTTTTGAAAATATTTCGAATGAAATTGATAAATCTCTGAAAGAAATAAAAAAAGCTTTTTCAAAGGCTTCCCTTAAGATTCATGATTCGGTAAAGTTTTGAGTGTCAACTAACGTAATAATTCTCATAAGAAAAATATTACAAGCAGTTACATATTACTGCAAATTTTTTATTTCAACAATAACATTTTTTTAGTTCCTACGAAATCTCCTGCTTTTATTCTGAAAAAATATACTCCGCTGCTTAGATCTTTACCGTTGAATTTAACTTCATAAATACCCGGCAGTTTTTTCTCATTAACAAGTGTTGCGACTTTTCTTCCTAAAATATCATAAACTTTTATCGTAACGTTACTCATCTTTGGAATAGCATATTTAATTGTAGTTACCGGGTTAAAAGGATTGGGATAATTCTGCAGCAATTCATAACCAGTAATTTTTCCGTCATCTTTTTTATCTATTCCGAATACAAGTTCGCTCGTTCTGTGAATTATTGTAAAACCGTCGCCTGCAAACCAAAGATTAGGAAATTGTCCGTCCATATACAAGGAAATTGCATTCATGTTTTTGCCGGTATAAGAAGGTAAATATTGATTATGTGAAATTCCGTTTACTGTATATTTGACGATTCTGCCTTTATCACCAACTCCAAAAATTCTAAAGTTGCGGGAAACATCCTGACCGATAATTTTATAATCATTAGGCCAGATATATTTTGAAAGATCTAAATTCTGCCACGTTTGACCTGCATCCGAAGTATAATTAATTTCGTAACCGGCATCGCTAAAACAGCCGTGATAAGGATCTATAAAATCAAAACTATAGGAACCAAGAAAATATGATGTGGAATAAATTGGCTGCCATGTTTTTGCAGTGTCATTAGACAGCCAGATACCTGTGGCGGTAATACCCCAGAGACTATCAGGTGATACAAATACCATCTTTTTAAATTGGTTGTAATAGGATCCGGCAGGATATATAATTCTTTGCCAGTTTTCACCTTTATCTGTAGTTACAAAAACAGATGGTACATCATAATTGTGAGAGCCGGGTACTGATTCTTCAGCTTCGTTTGCTATTATACCTAAATTATGATTATAAAATTTTACTTCACCCGGGTAAAATATTTTATTATTGTTGGTTAAGTGTAAAATGTCCCATGTGGTTCCTCCATTCGTTGTTTTATATGCATTGTAGTATGTTACTAAAAATCCGTTACTTGTATCAATAAAGTTTAGGCCTACTTTATAATTAAGAACGGGACTATATGAAATCTGACTTTTCCAGCTATAACCTCCGTCGGTGGTTTTATAAACGGTGCCATAACCTGCGGCCCAGCCCATTTTAGTATTAATAAAATAGATGTTTGAGATATTATCCTTAATGGAATGACTTACTCTGCTCCATGTATGACCTCCGTCCACAGTTTTATAAAAATCCTCACCATATAAATAACCGTTCATATTGTTTTTAAAATAAACCTTGTAGTCACCGTAATAATTAAAATGAAGGTTATTCCATGAATTTCCGCCGTCATTTGAAATTACCAATGTTGAACATGCAACAGCAAAAATATTTAATTCATCCAAAGCGAAAATATAGTTAATAGGGCCATAACTGGACGATGGAGAATACTGTAAATTCCATGTTATCCCGCCGTTCGTCGTCTTATAAATTTTTTGATATTCACCTGCCATCCAGCCAATTTGCGAGTCAGCAAAAGAAATTGTATTCATAAGAATTGGAAGGTCGCACCAAAGAGTATCCCAAGTTTCACCACTATTAGAACTCTGTAAAATAAAAGTAACCGAATCTGATATTATTCCATAATCTCTTGCTAAATAGCTGTTGCCTAGTGCAAGAATATTTCCATTTTCTAATTTCTGAAACTGGTAAATGTCGCCGTATTTCTCATACCATATAAAAGTAGAATCTTCATAAACTTTAAAGGTTGGAATTGTGTACGTAGTATCCCAATTGTTGAAGAAATTACTTAAGGTTTCAATACCATTAGAATTTGCTTTAATTATATGAGTTAAAGAAACCGGCAGAAAAGTAGTTGAGCCGAATAAGCTGATGGGAGAATTTTCCCATGTTTCACCTCCGTCTAATGTATAAATAAGGGAAATATCTCCGGGCTCTGACACCATTTTATCTGAAAAAGCAAAGCCGGTAAGACTGTCTATGAATTTAACCTCTTTAATACTCTGATCGGGAATGAAATATTTGGTTGTCCATGTTTCACCGCCGTTGGTTGTTTGAAGAAGATCACCGCCTGCATTTACAAAAAATCCTATTGAAGAAGAAGTAAATGCGAGGTAATTTATAAAATCATTCGGAATATCCGGATAGACTAATGTTTGCCCCGGAAGCAAATAATTGACAAATAGAGTTATGAGCACTAATTGTAATAATACTTTCATTATTGCCTCCCTGTTATAAATGACTATTAAAAATATGGATTTTATAAGAAATATTAAAGAAAATTATTGCTTTCGTTAATTTATTAACTTATTTGCAAATTTTATTGGAATTTATTCTTGATGATATAACGCTGAATCATTAAGTTTCTTATGACAATTTCCTTATTGTTAATCCATAGCTTTAACCTTCTGTATAAACTTTTCTGCCAGAATTTAAAAACGAAAACAGGGAAGACTTGCAGTACAAATTATTATTGCATGAGTCTTGAATAATCAAAAAATAAAAAAAGAGGTTAATATGGAAAACAATGGTATTTTTACTTTTCTTTATCCGTTGCTCGAATCACTTAGTAAAGGTTCATTGATCAGAAAAGTGATGGTATTTCTATTTAGATTAATTGGGGTTCTAACTTTAATCGGTGGCGTATATCTCTTTATAAATGCTATAGGCCATGCTCCCGATTTCTGGTTTGTTATACTTCTAATTTTAGTACTTATTGCTTCCCTTATTTCCATCCAAATATGGTTTTATAGAGCCGGCGCTATTTCAAAATTGGATGATTCGGATTTCACGGTTATTCCTATTTTCTCACATGTTTTCAGAGCATTTGGAGAAACTTATGCATTATATACTTTAATTATCAGCATAGGCGGTATGTTAATCTTATGGTTTTCAAATTATGTATATAACCTATTTGATTTTGTAAGATTTATACCATTTATCGGCTTTGACGCAACATTTATCGGCGGAATAATTTTCTTTCTCGTTTCAATAGTAGCCGCATTCTTTGTTCTACTGCTAACATATTTCTTAGCTGAAAATATTTTAGTCCTTGTTGAAATAGCCAAGAACACCCGTTCTCTTCGAAAAGCCGGAGAATAAGAGAAATTCTTGTTATTAAAATTTTCACAAAATTTATTTGGTGCCGCTTTAACCGGGCGGCATCGATTATTTAATTGCACTCCTTATTATTGTTAAAACGAAACTCGCCTGTCTAATTTTGAGATTATTTTTGGTTTATGAAATCTATATATTTAATTAAGATATTAACAAACTTAGTATTTTAGTCATTTGAACGTGGCATATAAATTGGTTAAATAAACGGTATAAAATTAAATAGTAGATCATTCCATATTATATTTTTTACATGACAAAATTATCCTTAATAATATCTATCCTGTTTTTAATAACTTCTAATTTTGGAAGTGCTGAAACAAAATCAGGTACCCATCAGAATAAAACAGTTTCTGTTGACTCAATAACTATTCAACCATGGTTAAATGCTAAAAGTTCGGCTTTTTCTTTTACTTTCGATGACGGCTATATTACCGATTACGAATATGCTGCACCTGTATTAAATAATTTCGGTTATAAAGGTACTTTTTATTTAATCACAGGTTCGCTGACCGATACTTTGCCCGCAATTTGGCGATACGGAACCTGGCAGCAATTTAAAGAGCTGCACAATGAAGGATTTGAAATCGGATCGCATACGGTGACTCATCCGTATCTTACTCAATTGGAACCAGGAGATACGCTTACTCCTCATACAATTGAGTATGAATTGTACCATTCTAAAAAAGTAATTGATTCTATCTTTACGGATACAAAGTGTATAACATTCGCATACCCTTATGTAGATTATGATTCTACGGTTGTTGGTATCGTTAAAAAATATTATCAAAGTGCACGGGGAATGGCTGCCTACACGAATCCGCAAAATCTGCAAGGCAACGAGTATTTTACACTGTCATCAAAAGAAATAGATTTTGATTTACCGAGAAATACACTCGAAGACGATGAAGATGAATTTGTCGATGCGACAAACTGGCTTCAGAATTCGATAGACAGCAGCGGATGGGCAATAATAATGATTCATGAAGTTTTCCCGTTTGATTCTATCCAGGCAGCGCTTGCTCAAAATTCATGGTATCCTATGTCTGTTGAGTGGCTGACTCAATTATGCGGATGGATTCAAAATAAAAATATTTGGGTAGGTACAGTTGCAGAGGTTACGAAATATGTTCGCGAAAGGGAGTGTGCTTCATATAATATAGTTTCGCAGTCTAATGACAGTCTGTCTTTAAATCTTACCGATACCCTGGATAATTCTATTTATAATTTTCCACTAACCCTAGATATTCCCGTTCCTGATAATTGGAATGCTGTTTTTGTTTATCAAAACGGCAACTTGATGGAATCCCATCTTTTAACCGTTGGCGGTATTAAAATAGCCAGGACAAATGTAATTCCGGATGGCGGGGAAGTACTTGTTACAAATTCACAGGTATTGTCAGCTCAAAATAATAAGAATAATGGACCGGGGAATTTTACACTTTATCAAAATTATCCCAACCCGTTTAATCCGACTACATCAATAAAATTTACATTACCTCAAGCTCAAGCTGTTACACTTAAGGTTTACGATGTACTTGGAAGGGAAGTAAAAGATTTAATAGATAACAAATTTTATTCAGCCGGTAGTCATGAAGTTAATTTTAACGCCTCAGATTTATCGAGCGGACTTTACATTTACAGGATCGCAACAAATAAATATACTGCCGTTAAAAAAATGATGCTTGTTAAATAACAGCAAACTTAAAGGTTAGAATTTTGTTTTGCTGATAATGACCTCGAAGTTTACGAAATAGATCCGTAATTGTGTGACCATGGCAGACCCATCTCCAATTTTTTTGTTCCCAACTGACATGGATATAAATCAATTATTCAAGGTAGACTTATATTAAATTGTAACCTTTCTTTTTATCTCAAAAATTAACCGTATTTAACCACTCAATATTTTTTTCATTGTACTTAAAAGAACCTTTTTCTATTATTCTTAACAAATTATGATTAATTAAGGGAATCAAAATAAGTATTGTGTTTAATAATAAATTATACCTTTCATATTTGATATGAGGGGAATATTTTAACAAATTATTTTATTTCAGTAACTTTAATGTTTTAATTAGAAAAAGTTGAAAACGATGGAAATTACATTTAAACCGGACAAACCAAAATGTTTTTGCGGAGTGTTCGGTATTTTTGGTACGGCTGATTCAGGAATTAAAACTTATTACGGCTTGCATGCTTTACAGCATAGGGGGC
>CAZKUR010000086.1:0-5905 GCA_964556005.1 uncultured Ignavibacteriaceae bacterium
TGCCGAATATTTCTATTCACAAAGCAGAAAATCCGCCCGTTATGGGAGCAATAATATTAGGACAAAAACTGATTAAAGAAAAATAACATTTCTTAATATGACAACGCAAAAGACTTGTCATCACGAGCAAAGTGAACTTTATATGTGTAAGATAATGATAGGAAAGATTGTTTCACTCGAAGACTCGTTACTAATGACGTAAGAGAGAGTGAATAACGGCAGGAAAGTATCAGTCATTACGAACACTACCTTATATTGATAGATATTTGTAGGTCGGGTGAAGTAATCTCTAATTCTGCGAAAATGAAAGTTGAGATTGCTTCACCCCGGCAAAGTGTTTTCCGATGTACCGGAGTTCGCAATGATGGTCGATGGCATTTACATTATAATGCATGGTTATCCGGACAACATTAAAGGTTGCCATTTCTTTGATGAATAAAGACAAGATTTTTTTTATAACTCGCAATAACTGTTTTATTATTTTTGTTTATTCTGAATTAGTCAATATTATATAAGAATTAGTTTTTCATTTATATAAAAAATTTTAATGCCTTCAAATAAAACCCATTCGCGAAATCCATGGTATTGGATCCCTTCATTATATCTTGCCGAAGGATTACCGTACACTGTTGTTATGACTGTTTCGGTAATAATGTACAAAAGAATGGGAATATCAAATGCCGATATTGCACTTTACACAAGCTGGCTTTACCTGCCCTGGGTAATAAAGCCTTTCTGGAGCCCGGTTGTCGATATCCTCAAGACAAAAAGGTTTTGGATTGTTACTATGCAATTCATTATTGGGGTTGGATTAGCAGGAGTTGCGTTGACTATACCTGTCCCAAATTTCTTCCGTTATACTTTAATGTTCTTCTGGCTTTTGGCGTTCAGCTCTGCAACTCACGATATTTCCGCAGACGGATTTTATATGCTTGGCCTTTCCGAACATGACCAGGCATGGTTTGTCGGAATTAGAAGTACTTTTTACAGAATTGCTTTTATAACCGGACAGGGCTTACTGGTTATTCTTGCAGGATACATCGAAAGCCACAGCGGATTGGGAGCTATCAATATAAAAGTAACGGCGCAACCGGCAACTCAAATATATCAAACCCTCGATACCGCAAACATAAATTTTTCAAAAAGCTTCGGCAGTCTTGGTATCCTTTCATCTGCATCCGATCTAAGTGTAAGTACAATTCCAAGATCAAAATCAGAAGTTGATTCGATTATCAATTTCGCAAAAAGCTGGAATATGCGGCATGGATTTTATCAACAGGAAAAAATTCAATCAAAAGGAAAAAGTCTAAATCATAAGAAACTATCATGGTGGGATGAAAATGTAGTTCAGAATTTAGAAAACTTTTTAAAAAAGAATTTCGGTGAAAATAAAAAAATAAATAGAAGTGGAAACTATTCCGGTAATATCGGTTTAATTTATTTTAAACTGTCGAAACCTCCGGGTAAGAATGTAGCCGTTAACTTCGGAAGAGAATCCGGTGATAAAAGCATCGATCTTATTGAAGGGAAAAGATTTTCTGTTAACAATTCCAACTGGAATATACCCTCAATTGCCGTGGTTCAATTAGATCCAAAATTGAAAACCGAATCATCAGCCTTGTTTAAAGCAAGTTCGGGAAATATACCACTCGCATGGATTGCCGCTTTTATCGTTTTAACTGCAATGTTCATTTTCTTTTTTACATATCATAAATTCATTCTCCCCTATCCGGAAAGCGACAAGCCTGCAATAGCAGGAAAATCCAGAGAATTTTTCTCCGAATTCATAACGACATTTGTTTTATTCTTTAAAAAGAAAAAAATTGTCGTAATCCTTCTGTTCATTTTATTTTACCGCTTTGGTGAAGCACAATTGGTTAAGCTTGCTACTCCTTTTTTACTCGATGCCCAGGAAGCAGGAGGATTGGCGCTGACTACCGGCCAGGTTGGTTTTGTTTACGGTACGGTTGGAATTCTTGCGCTGACATTCGGAGGTATTTTAGGAGGTTTTCTAACAGCAAAAAACGGGCTGAAATACTGGCTGTGGTGGATGCTTGCCGCGATAAATCTTCCTGACCTTGTGTATGTTTATCTGTCTTATACTCAAACTTCAAATATTTTAATCATTAATATAATGGTAGCGCTCGAACAGTTCGGGTACGGATTCGGGTTCACTGCTTTTATGCTTTATTTAATTTACATTTCAGAGGGTGATTTCAAAACTTCACATTACGCCATTGCAACCGGTCTAATGGCTCTTGGTATGATGCTTCCCGGAATGCTCAGCGGATGGCTGCAGGAGATAATCGGTTACAGGCATTTTTTTATCTGGGTTTGTTTGTCGACTATCCCGGTATTTATAATCGCTAAGTTTGTCCCGGTAAGGCCGGATTTTGGAATGAAGAAAAATGAGGCTAATACTTGATGATGAAACAATTAGTTTTAATGTTATTTTCATTTTTAGTTATTAAAACTTTTTTCACTACTTCTATTTTTATACATTCTTCAATTTCTTCAAAAAACTATTTCAAATTAAGCTTGTCTGAACAAAACGGAAAATATAACTTTTCACAAGTCGATAAAATTATTGATAATGCCGTAAAAGATTCCGCATTTCCCGGAGCTTCACTTTTAGTCTGGCAAAATGGTAAAACCATTGACGAAAAAGGATTCGGACATTTTACCTACAATAAAAATTCTCCTAAAGTAGATACTTCTACAATTTACGATTTAGCTTCTCTTACAAAAGTAATTGCAACTACAACTGCAATAATGCTTTGCTATGATAAAAAACTTCTTTCATTAGACGATAAAGTGTCAAAATTCATCCCTCAATTTGCAGTCAACGATAAAGAAAATATTACGATTAGAAATTTACTGCTCCACAACAGCGGTTTGCCTGCTTTCAAAAGATTTTATAAAAAATACAAAACGCCGGAAGAAGTAATTAATGATATTTATTCTTCAAAACTCATTTATAAAACCGGTTCAAAGACTGTTTACTCGGATTTGGGATTTGTGGTACTTGCAAAAATTGTTGAGAAAATATCCGGCAGGAGATTTGATAGCTTCTGTAATGAGGAAATATTTAAAAAATTAGATATGAAAAATACCTATTTTAATCCACCAGATTCTTTAAAGAAAAAAATTCCACCCACGGAAATCGATACTTACTGGAGACACCGGCTATTGCAGGGCGAAGTGCATGATGAAACCGCATCTATATTAAATGGTGTTTCGGGGAATGCCGGACTTTTTTCTAATGTGCTGGATATAAGAAATTTTTTATCGATGATTATGAACGGAGGGATTTTCGAGGGCAAGCAATTTATAAAAAGTAATACCATCAGATTGTTTACTCAAAAAAATGATTACTCAAACGATAGAGCTTTAGGCTGGGATTTAAAATCGGACAAAAATTCTTCGGCCGGAAATTTATTCAGTGAAGATTCATTCGGTCATCTTGGATATACAGGCTGCTCAATCTGGGTTGATCCGGATAAAAATTTATTCGTTGTTTTTTTATCGAATAGAGTTTATCCTACAAGGTATAACTTAAAGATTACAAAGATACGCCCGGCGCTTCATGATGCCGTGATAAATGCAATTGAAAATTAATTTATTTACCTGACTATGTATAAAAAAGTTACAAGAACTCGCTTGCTTTCGATTTTGTTTATTTCGGTTTTGGTGTTTTCACCTTCAACTAATAACTCCTATTTTGTAAGCGGCTACAAATCGAGTATGCATCTGCATACCGATTTTTTCAATTTGAGCAGCAATGATATGCAGTGGGTTGATGCAACACTTAACAGCATGACTTTGAATGAAAAATGCGCTCAATTAATTATGCCTTATGCCTACGGTTCGAGTAACACAAATGATGAAAAAGATTTTAATCGTTTAATCCACCTTGTCAAGGATCTTAAAGTAGGAGGATTCATCCTTAAAAAGGGAAATATTAAGAATGAAATAATACTTATAGACACTCTTCAAAAGTTGTCAAACTATCCCCTGCTTTTTTCTTCGGATTTTGAAAACGGGCTGGGCATGCGTTTATCCGACGGAGTGCAATTTCCATCCAATATGGCACTCTGTGCAGCAGGCGATCCTCATCTTGTTTATTTAATGGGAAAAGTTGTCGGGAAAAGAGGAAGGCTGCTGGGTATAAACATCAATCTCGCACCGGTTGAAGATATAAACGATAATCCTTGGAACCCTGTTATAAATACACGGGCATTCTCGGATAACAAAGATTCCGTAACAGAATATTCCAATCAATTTGTTTCCGGTTTAAGTGACGGACAGATTTTTTCTGTTGCCAAACATTTTCCGGGACATGGAAATACAATAACGGATTCTCATGAAGAATTGCCGACTGTCGATGTCGATAAAATTAACCTTTTTAACAATGACCTGGTTCCTTTCATAAATTCGATTAAATTAGGAATACCTGGAATACTGATCGGACATTTATCCATTCCTTCTATTGAAACACAAAAAAAGTTACCGGCGTCATTATCTTATAATGTTGTAACAGATTTACTTAAAGATCAGTTGGGATTTAAAGGTCTAATTATAACCGACGCAATGGATATGAAAGCGGTAACCGAAAATTTCTCCACGGCAGAAGCATCGGTAAAGGCAATTCAAGCCGGTAATGATATTTTATTAATGCCCCCTAATGCCGATACTGCACTTGATGCAATAGTAGATGCCGCAAATTCAGGAGCCATAAGTTCTAACCGGATTAATGAAAGCGTAAAGAAAATTTTAATCGTAAAAAGATGGTTCCAAATAAATCAGCCTAATTATTATAAAAGAATTTCTTTTATAACAGGCATGAACAGGAAACCCGTTGAAAGACTCGCAAAAGAACTCGCCGATAAATCAATCACGCTTGTAAGAAATGAAGGGAATATTGTCCCGGTAAATCCTAATGATTATTACAAGACAGCGTGCATAACGGTAACAAACCGGGACGGAAAAGGTGATGGTTACATTTTACCAAAATTAATTGACGATAACTTTGAGTATGTTAGAAAATATCAACTTAATTCAGGCAGTCTTAAAAAGGATTACAAAAATGCATTGGAAATAGTGAAATCCTCTAATTTGATAATTATGCCTGTTTATATGGGATCAGGTGATGATGAAGATATAAGAAAAATTGCTGATAAAAATATCAGTTTCATTAATGAAGTGCTTGATATTAATAAACCGGTTGTAATCTTAAGTGTGAAAAATCCTTATTTGCTTTCTTTCATCCCCGAAGCAAAAACCTATTTGTGCTCTTACGGAAGCATGCCTGTATCTCAGTACGCATTGCTCGATGCACTTCTTGGCAAAATAAATATTCAAGGCAAGCTTCCTATTTCAATCCCGGGAACAGGCGCCAATATAGGAGATGGAATTAAAATTGAAAATTATAAACTAACTTTTAACAAAACCGGTTTAGATTCGAATTACAATTTTAATCCAATCAATGATTTAATGAATGAAGGTGTAAACCGGAAAATTTTCCCTGGCGGTGTATTGCTTATTGGGCAAAACGGACGTGTAATTTTTGATAAAACATTCGGCAGCTTTTCGTTTGAAAAAAAATCAACGCAAGTTATGAACGAAGCAATGTATAATTTGGGCTCTCTAACAGATGAAGTTGGGGTTGAGACTGCTGCAATGATTTTAGCGGGAAAGGGAATGATTTCTTTAAATGATAATATCTCAAAATATTTCCCAACTATAAAGTTTAATGAGAAAAATAACTTATCTATAAAAGATTTATTACAGCACAAAGCCGTTTATTTACAATCATATTTTTTTAACAAAAAATTTAACGCATATAATGAATTAATTAGATTCATTTTGGGAAATGAGATCAGCCCAGTTGAGAAATCCAATTCGA
>CAZKUR010000086.1:6005-17088 GCA_964556005.1 uncultured Ignavibacteriaceae bacterium
GGCAATTATGATAATATACAATATTTAGATCCGGATATTTTAAATGATTGGATAGATTTAATTCCTCATAAATTATCCGATTCCTTCATATGGATTAAACCTAATTTCAACAGTGCAAATATCGATGACGGGCTTTCATCAAATTCAAAAGAGTTACAAAATAATACAGGCGTCTTTTTGTTAATAGATCAAAAAAGAAATTTATTTATTGTACTGTTAACCAATTCCCCCAAAAATAAGCAGGATGATTTTGTCAACTTTAAGAATCAAATCATCTCAAATATATTCCAATCAGTAGATTATAATTTTTAATCCCGAATCTGTCGTTCAAAATTGATATTTCATTTATTGAGACTTATTTCATTCTCTGTTTTTTTTACAATAATTGATAAGTTAATTTTAAATTTCGGCTAATTTCTAATGAGTTTTATTTTTTATTATTATAAATTGGATTAAGTAATTTTAATTTTATTAGTAATAAGATTATAAAATGTCTGATCAACAATTTAAACGTTCACACAATTCAATGATAGCCGGTGTCTGTGGCGGAATTGCAGAATGGTTCGGATGG
Organism: uncultured Ignavibacteriaceae bacterium; assembly: GCA_964556005.1. Lineage (GTDB taxonomy): Bacteria > Bacteroidota > Ignavibacteria > Ignavibacteriales > Ignavibacteriaceae > CAZKUR01. The sequence continues at coordinate 6,577 of CAZKUR010000086.1, forward strand.
GATCCTACAATAGTACGAGTTGGATATGTAGTCCTTTCCATATTTAGTGCTGCATTCCCGGGTATTTTGGTCTATCTTATTCTTTGGGCGGTAATGCCGCCCCCGGATTAATTTTTGTAAAACGATGAGCATGTTCTATTGAGAGATACATTATGAAAAAAGTTTTTTCAGTTTTAATTATTGCTTTAATGTTTTTTTCATCATCATGTAATTCCGGCAGCGGCAGTACTCCAAATCAAATGGGAATTACGCTTCCTCCGGGATTTAAAATCGATGTTTACGCATCGCATATTCCGGGGGCAAGATCGATGGCATTAAGTCCTGACGGAATTTTATTTGTAGGTACACGAGACATCGGAAAAGTTTATGCTGTACTCGATACAAACAAAGATAATACAGCAGATAAAATAATTATAATTGCAGAAGATTTAAACATGCCCAACGGTGTGGCTTTCAGGAACGGGGATCTCTATGTAGCGGAAGTAAATAGAATTTTAAGATATGATAATATAGAATCGCGCCTTCACAATCCACCAGAGCCTGTAACTATAAATAATCATTTCCCCAGCGACAGGCATCATGGATGGAAATTTATTAGATTCGGTCCTGATGGAAAACTTTATGTTCCCGTTGGCGCACCTTGCAATGTTTGCCTAAGAAACGATGAAAGATATGCAACAATTATGAGAATGAATCCCGATGGATCGGATCTGGAAATTTTTGCACGAGGCATTAGAAATACAGTAGGGTTCGATTGGAATCCTAGAACAAACGTTATGTGGTTTACCGATAACGGAAGAGATATGCTGGGCGATAACATTCCGCCCGATGAATTAAACAAAGCATCGAAAATAGGAATGAACTTCGGTTTTCCATATGTATACGGAAAAAATATTCGGGATCCTGAGTTTGGAAAAGGAGTTGATATAAGTAATTTTACTCAGCCGGTTCAGGAATTAGGCCCTCATGTTGCGGCTTTGGGAATGAGATTTTATACCGGGAAAATGTTTCCGCCGGAGTATAGGAATCAAATATTTATCGCCGAACACGGTTCATGGAATAGAAGTAAAAAAATCGGCTACCGGGTTTCTGTTGTGAAACTGGACAGCAATAATAATCCAATAAGTTATAAACCTTTTGCAGAAGGATGGCTGAAAGGCCAATCGGTTTCCGGCAGGCCTGTCGATATACAGGTAATGCCCGACGGAGCGCTCCTTGTTTCAGACGATTACGCAGGAGTGATTTACAGAATTAGTTATTCAAATCATTAAACAATTTTTGGGATTAAAATTATGAAAAAATTTACGGTGATATTTTTAGCTGCTGCTTTTATTTTTTCTTTTTTTATTTCATTCAATTTTATTGAAATAAAAAAGAGCAGCTTTGAACAGGAAAAAGAGGAAAAAACGTCCGGCGCTTTAAAGGCATTGGACTTTTGGACAAGATCGAGAGCCTACCCGAATCAAGATATTCCTCCGGCTGCATATTATAAAGCCTTTACAAATTCGAAAGCAAAGCTCTTAAAAAAAGATAACTCTTTAACATATTCCTTTGAACAAATAGGTCCTCATAATATCGGCGGAAGAACATTGGACGTTCAATTCAATCCGCAAAATACAAATACAATTTTTGCCGGTGCCGCAAGCGGCGGTTTATGGAGAAGCTATACCGGTGGAGTCGGCGTCTCCGTATGGCAGCAGGTTCCTACAGGGTATCCTGTTTTAGGAGTAAGCTCGATTGCAATTGTTCCGAATGATTCAAATACAATTTATATCGGGACGGGCGAAGTTTACAATTATCAAAATGAACACGGCGGCTTAACAATTCGCGAGACACGCGGAAGCTACGGTATGGGAATTTTGAAAACAACTGATTATGGTGTTACATGGACTAAAAGCCTCGATTGGAGCTATAACACCGAAAGAGGTATCGAGAAGGTAAGAATCGATCCGAATAATTATAACATTATCTGGGCAGCTACTACCGAAGGTACCTACAAATCAACTGATGCCGGCCAAACCTGGAACCAGGTACACGATATTCTTATGGCTACCGATATTGCAATCAGACCGGATAACAGCAATATTGTTTTTGAAGCCTGTGGAAATCTGAACAGTACCGGAAATGGAATTTATAGAACGACAGACGGTGGAAGTTCATGGACTAAGCTTACAAGCGGTTTGCCTGCAAATTACGGAGGTAAAACTCTGCTGGCAATTTATCAATCAAATCCTCAAATAATTTATGCAAGTATTGGGAACGGCAGTTCTTCCGGTGCAGGAACATGGTTGTGCAAGTCTACCAACGGCGGAGATAATTGGAGTATCATAAACACAACAGATTATTCTACTTACCAGGGTTGGTACTCACACTGGGTGGGAGTTAATCCGACAAATCAAAACCAGGTATTAGTTGGAGGTATTGATATCTTTAAATCCACCAACGGCGGTACGACTTTAAATCAAAAATCTTATTGGTACCTCTGGTATTTTGGTGTAACTCCTCCCGGAGGACCGGAGGGACCGCCCGATTACGTTCATGCCGATCAGCATTCAATTACTTATAACCCGGATAATCCGAACATAATTTATTTCGGAACGGATGGCGGAGTTTTCAGAACAACTGACGGCGGGGAAAATTTTGCCGGATGCAACGGAGGTTATCAGTCTACACAATTTTACAGCCAGTTTTCCTCATCATACACAAGCTCGAATATCGCAATCGGTGGATTGCAGGATAACGCAACTGCCGTTTATCTCGGAACCGATGCATGGAAGAGAGTAATCGGCGGTGACGGCTGTGCAACGGGAATAAATCCGAATAATGAAAATAATATGTTCGGTACATATACCAATTTAACTTTATATAGAAGCAACAACTTATTTGATGACTACACTGATATAACGCCGTCAAATTCTTACGGAGCCGGATTTTACGCTCCGTTTGTTGTTTGTCCATCCAACCCGAATGTTCTTTTTGCCGGAAGCAATTACGTTCATAAATCTACAAATCAAGGAAGTTCTTGGACTATCACTAACGGCGGACAACCTTTGGATGGAAATCCTCTTCTTGCAATGACGGTTTCAAATTATTCAACTGATACAATTTATGCTACAACCACTCCTGTCTCATCACGAGGAAATGTGTTCGTAACATTCAACGGTGGAACAACATGGAATAACATCACGGGAAATTTACCGGACCGTTATTTAACAGATATTGCAATCGCTCCTGACAATGCATCGACTGTATATGTTACTGTTGCCGGTTTTGGAAGTTCACATATATTTAAATCTATCAATGCAGGACAAACATGGATTGATATCGGTTCTTCATTACCGGACGCACCCGGATTTTGTGTTGCAGTTGATCCGACAAACGATAATAATGTTTTCTACGGAAATGATATTACTGTTTACGCTTCTACGGATGCCGGGAATTCATGGTTCGAATATTCAAATGGTTTACCTGAAGCTGCTTTTATCTACGACATAAATATTGTAAAATCAACTCATCGGTTGAGAATAGCTACTCACGGCAACGGAGTTTATGAAGCGGATATTGATTTAGTTACTCCTGTTGAATTGATTAGCTTTAAAGCAGATGTGACAAATGGAAAGGTAATGCTTAATTGGTCAACTGCAACGGAAACCAACAGCCGTGGATTCGAAGTAGAGAGAAGTCAAGACGGAGTAAATTTTATAACAAGAGGTTTCGTGAAAAGTCAAGGGACAACAACTGTACCCCATAGCTACTCATTTACAGACGAAGCATCAAACAGAAAGCTTTATTACCGGTTAAAGCAGATTGATTTCAACGGAAGCTATCATTATTCAAATATAATTGAAGTAAATGGAATAGCTGTAAACGAATTTGCTCTTGATCAAAATTATCCCAATCCATTTAATCCAACTACAACTATTGGATTCCATGTTGCAAATCTGGGAATTGTAAGCCTTAAAGTTTACGATGAATTAGGCAGCGAAGTTGCAACTCTGGTAAACGGGGTAAGGGCGCCCGGTAATTACAAAGTTGTGTTTGATGGAAATAAACTTGCAAGCGGAACATATTTTTACAGGTTATCTGCCGGCAAATTTTCGGAAACGAAGAAATTTATTTTGATGAAATAGAATTTATGTAGAGATAACATCTTCTTAATTATTTATTTATCATGGAAGATGTTATCTCTTTTCTACTAATTTATTTTTTTTGAAGAATCTCTCCTATAATAAAATCCGCAATTTGAATTCCGAAATCTTCAATAAAAAATTTATTTTAAGTTATGTAGTCAATGCTTTCAGGAATTTGACAATTAACAAGTTATTCATAAAAAAGTTTTACTAATTTTAGAAATTAAATTATAAATATTTCGGAGTAAAATTTGAGCAATCTCCTTGCTGCACGGCTTACGATGTCTGTTTCGCTCGGCTTCCATATAATTTTTGCATGTATTGGAATGACAATGCCTTTTCTTATGGTGATGTCCCACTGGATGTGGCTTAAAAAGAAAGATAAACTCTATCTTGAATTAACGAAAGCCTGGTCGAAAGGAGTTGCTATATTTTTTGCCGTCGGGGCGGTTTCGGGAACTGCGCTTTCTTTTGAACTTGGTTTGTTGTGGCCGGAATTTATGAAACACGCAGGCGCAATTATCGGGATGCCCTTTAGCTGGGAAGGAACCGCTTTTTTTATCGAAGCAATCTTCATTGGTATATTTCTGTACGGATGGGATAGAATTAAACCCTGGATGCATTGGACATCAGGATTAATTGTCGGAATCTCCGGAGTTCTTTCAGGAATTTTTGTTGTAACGGCAAACGCATGGATGAACGCTCCCACCGGGTTCGATTGGGTAAAAGGTAAAGCAATAAATATCGATCCGGTTGCAGCAATGTTTAACCCGGCATGGGTAAGCGAAACTTCACATATGATATTTGCCGCTTTTGTTGCGACCGCTTTCGCAGTTGCAGGTTTGCATGCAGTTCTTTATTTAAAAAAGAAGGGAGAGTTTCACAAAAAAGCTATCATTATTGCTTTGAGTTTCGGAAGCATCTTTGCAATTATTCAGCCTTTGAGCGGGGATCATTCTGCAAAGGATGTGGCTAAAAGACAGCCGCTAAAACTTGCGGCAATGGAAGGATTATTTGAAACCACTGCCGGTGCGCCTTTAACAATCGGCGGTATACCTGATGTAAAAACCGAAACATCATCTCTGGGAATTAAAATACCAAAGATGCTTAGCTTTTTAGCATACGGTGATTTTAATTCTGTAGTTAAAGGCCTGAAAGATTTCGCAAGGGAAAACTGGCCGCCCGTTTTAATTGTTCATATTGCTTTCCAAATAATGGTCGGCTTGGGAACAATTTTAGCCTTAATCGGGGTACTTTTCTGGGTATTCAGATTCAAATGGAAAAACCTTTTAACTGATAATAAATTCTTAAGGCTTGTTGCTGTTTCCACACCTTTTGGTTTTATCGCAGTTGAAGCCGGATGGATTGTTACGGAAGTTGGAAGACAGCCCTGGATAATTTATAATATTTTAAAAACGGCTGACTCGGTAACACCTATGCCGGGACAAATTTATCACCTATTGACTTTTACAATTATCTACTCCCTCTTAAGCATTGTTACAATTTGGCTTATGCGAAGGCAAATTAACAGTTTAAATGAAAATTTGAAAAATCAATTCGCGGGGAAATAAATGCTTTACGTTGTAATATTTTTCTTCCTTGTTTCAATTTTTCTTTACTGCCTTTTAGGCGGTGCGGACTTTGGTGCAGGTATTGTCGAACTAACTACGGGAAAGGAGAACAAAGATAAAGTACGCGGACTAATTTCATCGGCTATGGCGCCAATATGGGAAGCGAACCATATCTGGCTGATTATCTCCGTCGTTATCTTGTTCAACGGCTTTCCACAGATTTACAGCCAGGTTTCAATCTCGCTTTATATTCCTCTAATCCTTTTGCTGGTTGGTATTGTTTTAAGAGGATCGGCATTCACTTTTAGGCATTACGATGCGATAAAAGATAAATCTCAAAAATATTACAACATAATATTTGAATACTCCAGCTTAATGGTGACGTTTTTCTTCGGTCTGGTAGTTGGTGCAATTGTTTCGGGAAAAATAAATAATGCCCCTTCAGGATTTTACGAAGGATATATCGAGCCATGGTTAAATCCTTTCTCGATTTCTATTGGAATTTTTCTTTGCGCCCTTTTTGCTTTTATAGCATCGGTATATTTAATCGGCGATTCGACTAACCGGGAACAAATAAATATTTTTATAAAAAAATCAAAAAATGCAACCATCCTGATGATTATTGCAGGAGCTTTGGTTTTTGCTTCTTCATATTTTGAAGGCACTCCTCTGTTTACAGGATTTTTTAGTGATCCGCTTAGCATTATCCTAATTATTTTGGCAACGGGAATACTACCGGTTTTGTGGAAAGTTGTGGGAAAAGGGCATGCATGGTTTTCGCGTTTTCTTGCAGGTACGCAACTGCTTTTTATCTTGGGAGCATTCTATGTTGTTTATTTTCCGAATTTAGTTGTAATAAATAATTCCGAAAGTCTTTCTTTTTACAATTCTTCAGCACCGGAAATAACGCTTACATACCTGGGAATTGCTCTTCTTGTCGGTTCGGTTTTGATTTTCCCTTCGTTGTTTTATTTGTTTAAGATTTTTGAAGTTAAAAAATAAAACATATCCGAATTTATTTTATTTACCCTTTTGAAACATTCTTATCCAACCCCAGTTTTTCAGCAAATTCAGCGCTGAAATCTTCGATCATTTGTGCGGCTTCCTTATTTTTTGTTGCGCGTAAAAATGTGTCAGACATTTTAATTAAAGATTGATGCATGTAAATATTCATTTCCGGGACGGTCATCTCTTTGCTCCATAGATCAATTCCCAAAGTTGCATTTTCATTGTTGTCCCAGATAGAAAGCATTAATGCTCGAGCTTTTTTCTTTCCCTCAAAATCGGCATCGGTTGCTTCCCATTCGATTTTCATTGGGACTTTATTTTCATCAAGTTCAACGTATAATTTTATTTCGGATTTTTTCGGCATATTCTCTCTCTATTTTTTGAATGCAAATTTAAAGAAATAAAAAGCAAATCAGAATCGCTTATAAGAATAATATGAACCATCTTGCATTTTGACTTTTTAATTTTGACTTTTTATCTCAGTACTCTTTATAAACCGCAAGCCCTTTTTTAACAATGAGATCATTTACATTAATGTACTTGCCTTTGCTGTTTTTCAGCCAGATTTCACCGATGTATCTTCCGTATTTTCCTTTTTCATCCTTAATTGTTTCAATCAAAATCTCCTTGTTTAAGATTTGTTCTCTTAAAAAATCTCTAGAAAGCAGCCCCTTCGGTCTTTCTGTTCCTCTCAATTCGGGAGCATTTATTCTTGCCAGCCTGACTTTCTCACCCTTTACCCAGGCGTGAAGGCCGAGATCGATATCGACTGTGCATGTGTCGCCGTCGTAAACCGAAGTAACAATTGCATTGTAGTGATATAAATTCTGCTGCATATTTAACCTTTGTTTTTTGTTGTAACAAATTTATTTTGAACATACTGAAATTAGAAATGTTGTTCTATTCGGAAACTTAATAAAAAACCGGGAGAATTAAATTCATGAAACTAAAATTTACTTTTCTAAAAATAATATTTTCATTAAGTCTTTTTTTACTGCTAAGTACAAATTTACGCGCTCAAAATAATTTTGGAATAGGAGCTTTTTTAGGCGGCGGAGTTTTAAGCGGCAATTCACCGAATGTCGGAGCTTTCAGCACATCAATCTTTATAGATGTAAAAACCCCGTTAAGTGAAAGCATAGTCCCCCGTCTGAGCCTAATTTATATGAGGGATTTTAATTATATTTTACCCGGAACAAGATTTAACAATTATCCTTACATCCAAGGTTACTCGATAAAATTAATGACATCGCAGGATTATTCTCAAGACTTCTTCTTTGAAGAAGGTGCAGGTTTTCTTTTTCTAAACGACAAAACTTTTAACGATACTTCCAATACAGATTACGGTGCACTTTTTTCAGTTACAGCAGGATTGGATTTAAGGGAGAATAATAATCCCGGGTTTAAACTCGGGGTTGGGATTGAATACGGAATTACATTTAATAATACTTTAGCGAAATATTTTTCTTTGCATTTGCAGGCAGAATATTTATTCTAAATAAAAAAGCTGTTTTAAAATTTAATAAAAATTTCAAAACAGCTTAAAAATAAAATTGAGATAAAATTAGAATTATTTTACTGCCGTAGTATCCTGCTGGGCAATGTGCCCGGTTTTCAATTCGTCACTCAGTCTTGTCGCTTTATACATATCCGAAATTGCTTCCATCATTCCTTGGGATGCAACAGCGACACACCTATTATTAGAAGGATCGTAAATGAAATCACCGGGCAGGCTTTCAATATTACCATCGAACGCAAGACCGACAATTTCTGCTTTTTCATTTATTACTGCGCTGCCGGAATTTCCACCGATAATATCGCTGGTAGAAACAAAATCCATTGGAGTATTCAGTTCAAAATCTGCAGGCGGATTCAGCCATTCTTTAGGCAGCATCCAGGGAGCTTTCTGCCCGAATGAATAATACCTGTTATATAACCCGTAAAATGTTGTGAAAGGCGGTGCCATAGTTCCGTTGTACGGATAACCTTTCACCACGCCGTCGGAAATTCTTAATGTGAATGTAGCATCCGGAGGAATCGAAGTCCCGTAAACATCAAACAGAGCTTTGCCTAATTCCTGAGAATATGCCTGATCTTGTGCCATCAGCTTATGCACTTCCTTAGTTAATGAATCAGCCTTACTTTGAGTATTCGACATAAAATAAATAAATGGATCACCAGAATTTAAGATTGCATCAGGGCCTTTTTTAATTAAGTCTTTTAATTTCTCCGGTTTATTCAATACAGTGTTATCGAGCATATATTTTACCGCTGACTGTCCACTGTTTCCGCCGGTAATTTTTTGTAAGATTTTATTATCAGGCCCTAAATATTTCTCCATTAAATCAATTTGATTTTTTAAAAGCAAATTGTTCATATCCGTATCTATATCTTCCGGGATTAAATTGTTTATCGTAGTATCCAATTCATCACCTTTATATTCTTCCGATCTTTGATCCTCGGGGAGTTTTAATTGATCTGCAAGATCAATTACATCTTGGGCTACAAAAAAGTACTGCGAGCTTGTATAGGGATTTAATGTAAAAGCAGCGGCTTCATTTGCAATCGGTTCAATCTCTTTTCTGTTTTCCGAAATTTTATTCCACAAATCTCCAAATAAGGAATTTAAAGCGGGATCGGAATGAACTGCTTTTTTAAATTTATTCTCAAAATCTATTTTCCTTTGCATAAGGATAGGATTTCTTAATCCCTTTAACATACCAGTAAAAGCTTTCTGAGAATTTGCAAATTCAAACAGCCTGTTTTGAAGCTTAGCTTTTCTTTCCGGGTGTTCTTTAATCATCATTGAGTAAACATTCACCAGGCCATTAATCGCATCGAGAATTCTGGGGTATTGATTATCCCTCATATATAAAAGCTGTGCAACTGTTTTTAACCTGTCAGTTCTTCCCGGGTTTCCAATTACAAAAACAGGTTCACCCGGCTGAACTCCTTCCGGGCTCCAATGGAAATAATGTTCGGTCTTCAAAGGCTTTCCGTCGTCACCGTAAACCCTGAAAAAATTACAATCGAGATCATATCGCGGATATGTAAAATTATCGGGGTCACCTCCGAAATATCCCATTTCAGCTTCAGGTGAAAAAACCAATCTTACATCATTGTATCTTTTATAGCCGTAAACGGAAAATTTTGCACCATCATAAAGAGAAACCACTTGAATTTTTAAACCGGTTTCTTTTTGCTCTCTCTCTTTAATTCGATCAACAGCATCCTGCTCGTTTGCGATTTTTTCCTGAGCAGTTTTCCCAGAATCTATCGAAGCCTGAACTTCACTTGTTACATCTTTAATTAAAACCAATTGATCAACATAGAGTCCCGGAACTTTTCTTTCTTCATCCAATGTTTTTGCATAAAAACCGTTATCAAAAAGATCTTCACCTTCTTTCGTTACTTTAGCTACACTCTCTCTTCCGCAGTGATGGTTAGTCATTACCAGTCCGTCTGCAGATACAAAAGAAGCGGAACAATAGTTAGCAAAACGTAATGCAGACAGTCTTGCGTTATTCAACCACTGTTGTGTCGGTTCAAAGTTGTATTCTTGTTTAAAATATTTTGTAGGAGGAAAGTCGAACGTCCACATTTTACCGGTATCAAATTTACCAGCTTTAACCGTATCTAATTTTAACCAGCTCTCCGTTAAAATTTGCTGGCTGTTTGATTTCTGAATTTCACTTGTAGTGGAACATCCGGCAATAAAAATTAGGATCGCGACAATAAAAAAATTTAAAGAACTTGAAAATAATTTTCGCTTCATTGAGTTACCTTTTATTGATTAAATTAAC
>CAZKUR010000087.1:0-17057 GCA_964556005.1 uncultured Ignavibacteriaceae bacterium
CTGATCGCAGCCGTTTATAAAGTAAAAAACAAAAACCGATAATAAAACCACCAATAGATGAGTTCTGTTTTTCATTATTATTTCCCTTCCCGGAATTTACTGTTTTGTATATAAAAATATTATTTAGAGTAATGTGCCTTATTTATTTTATTGACTTTAGTTATTGCTACCCTTTTCAATTATTTAAATAAATTATTCTTATTCTTAACAAAATACTTTTTACAATCTGATTCTCAGTATTTCCATATTAAATAATTTAGTTCTATCGACTAAATTTTTATGAGCTATATTATTTTTATAAAAAGACATTGCCGGATTATCATCAGGCCAATCTGAAATAAATGAAGCATAGAGCATTGAACCTATTACAGGACATAATGCAATAATTACTCCTCCAGCAACAGGTATAGTTGTGTATTGAGAGGCAAGGATAGAAGCTAACACAATTCCGGCACCGGTACCAATAGCAGAATATCCAAAAGTACTCAATAAAGAAAGATTCGGATTTTCGATTTTTGCAATTAAGTGAACGCCGACTGCCGCACCAAATGTATATGAAGCTAAAGTGAGTATTAGAAGAGCTGTTTGTGATGCTGGAGTACTTTTTCCACTCAAGGCGTTGTTCCAGGCTATGGCGAGAGGTAAAATTGAAAATACTACCTCTGAAGCAGAACCAACAACGGCTTGACCTGATAAATTTATGAATGAATAACTATTAGCTGAAACCTTATCCTTCTGATAATTTAAAAAATAATTGAAGCTGTTAAATTTAATTTCAGGCTTATGCTGAATAGTTTGAATCAATTTAGTTTGTGAAAAAGTACTTGAGAATGAAAAGAGTAAGAATACAATTGCTATAATGACTGATCTCAAAGTATTATTCTCCTATAGGATATATTACAACTTATTTAGAAGATAAAATTTAATAATATATTGCAGTCAGCGAGGCTAAACATTCTCCGCCCTATTCAAAACTATCTCCCAAATCGACGGTTTAATCCAGTTGTCCATAGTTAATCAAAAAAACACTTTTTAATTTAGAATTTTATTTTTTAATTCTCAATAAAAATTTAAATTCTGTTTATTTATTCAGTTAACTCTACCTAACATTAATCCCTTAACGTACTATTGAATACCAATTACCGTTACTAATTGCTAATTACGAATTACCAATGACAAGTTACTGATCACCGATTACCGACAACTGGTTACCAGTTACTGATTACCAATACTCACGCTTCCCAATGAAATAACAAGTTTTAAATTACTCAAAAACCTTCTCTTCCACCTTCTCCGAATCCGCAGCGTCACCTTCAACGTCACGAAGATCTTTAGTTGTAAATTCTCCCTCAGGCGTAAGTAACTGCTTAAAATATTCATGCTGAATAACGAGATTCATTATTTCGTTTGTTCCGGTCCAGATCATTATAAGTCTTGCATCGCGCAATAGTCTTTCTATCGGGAAAACGCTTGTATAACCGATACCACCCATTACCTGCATTGCATTGTTTATAACTTCCCATGCAGTATCGGTAGCAAATTTTTTAGATTCGGAAACTAGACGTCTTAATAAAGAAGCCTCCACATCACTGTCAATCGCCTGAGCGGTTGCATGAACCAAAGCTCTTGCTGCATCCAATTTTGTTAAGCTGTCCGCAATCATAAAACTTACTGCTTCAAATGATCTTATTTTCTGTCCAAAAGCTTTTCGCTTGTTGCTGTAACGTGCGGCAATTTCAATAGCGGCACGCGCCATTCCTAATGCCCCGGCTGCGCTTGTCATACGTTCCGGTATCATCATCCGGTTAAAAATTTTAATAGCGTTATTCTCTTCTCCTATAAGATTTTCTTTCGGAATTTTCAAATTGCGAAAAACTATTCTTCCCGTACCGCCGCCTCTTGTTCCCATCAAGCCGTAAATATGCTCTACTTTAACACCCATTTCCCTTTCGACAAGAAAAGCGCTCATCGAATTTTTCCCTTTGGGATCAGTTCCCGTCTTTGCATAAATAAAAAAGTAATCGGCACCTTCGGCTCCAACTACAAATCTCTTTTGTCCATTAAGAATATAATAATCTCCTTCCCTTTTAGCAGTTGTTGCCGCGCCAAAGAAATCCGAGCCGCCGCGAGGTTCGGTCAATCCCTCTGCAGTTGTTAACTTACCGGCAATAGTTTTTGAAAGGTATTTATCTTTTTGTTCTTTCGTCCCGAAACAATTTATTGCCTCACCCACAATGCTTACCAGCGAATAAAGACACGGTAATGCGGTTCCTAAAACTCCGACTTCTTCCAAAGCAACTACTTCTTCTTTCCATCCCAATCCTCTACCGCCGTATTCTTTGGGAAATCTTAATCCCAATAATTTTTTTTCGGCAGCTTTTTCTAAAAATTCTCGCGGATATTTTACTTTCTCAGCATCGATATCCAATAATAACTGACGCGGTACATCTTGCTTTACAAAAGCTCTCATCTCCGATTGAATTTTTAATTGTTCCCCGGAATAAATATTCGGATGCATTGTTCGACTCCTAAAAATAATTTTGCATTGTTATTGTAATATACATTTCATTTCGTAAAGAAATAAACATAGTATTTTATCTCCAGAAAAGTTCTGCACTTTGTTCCGTCTCTTTTCCTGTTACATTATCTTTTATTTTGACTGTTAGAATATATGAACCCGGATCATAATCTTCCATATCAAGCCGCAAATACACCGGGCTGTCCGTATCTTTTGTCTGATACCTGCTTGTAAGGCTAACCTCTTGTTCGCCTTTTTCTACTCCAACAAATTTTAATACAGAACCCACAATTTTTCCGATTGAAATTCCTTCTTCACCTTTTTTCTTTAAAATAATTGTCTGCTGAAAATCCGTTAAACCTGCATCATCTTTTTTAAGATTATATACTTCATAGTAAATAAACAAATTCTGTCTTGCACTGAAAATGTCAGTTGGATTCGGAAGAATAGAATAACCTTTTCTGTTTATCCTTCCTTTGATTTTTGAACCTGTTTCTATATCCGATGCAAGAACGATATCACTCATTTCGAGTGAAGTAGAATCGAAACTTCGCAGATTAAATTTTCCATGATATGACGCAGCACCCTTATCTTTGTTTCGTATAATTTCGAAAGCAAGATTAAATTCTCCGGGTGGAGCAGTAAGCTCTTCGGTATTTATAAAAAGTAAACATGAATCAGGTATGTCGATTTTATTATTTCTGTTTAAGAAATCAACATTTATTTTATTTTCGCCGGCATTATTAAAATAATTATCAAACAAAAATATTCCTGCCGTATGCTTGTATTTATAGTTTTTGTCCGCCTTCAAATTTTCTTTTGCCTTTATTCCGTATCCAATAAATAAATCTGTTTGATCAGAAGAAAATATATCTTTAAACTGGTAAGGAGTATTCGGAACTAAGAAAGCAGGACCGTCGAATTTCGGTTTATAATCTTCCGGCTTTGTTACAAGCAGGTCTTTTTGAGATTTCTGCGTATCGTCCCAATATTGTGATTGCCCGGGAATACCAAAAACATATTCACCATTTCTAAATTGATCGATAAATGAAAATGTTTTATCAGGATATTTCCATACTTCAGTTTCAGGATTAGTCCTTACTAAACCATTTCTCACCACAACAGCAGGCCTTATGCGGGTAATATGCGGCGGAATACCATATCTTATTACTACTTTACCTCTATCGGTTTTCCAGCCTATTAAATTTAATTCAGGAACACTGAATCTTAAATTTGAATATGCAACTCTTGTATAATGTTCCAGAAGTCTTTCATTATATGGAGTTAAATTCAAAGGATCACGTTCTTTCCAGAATAAATTTATAAACTGTTTTAAAGTGCTTTGGTCAAGAGTGTTCAGCTTATCTTTTAAATATGGTTCAAGTAAAACTTTTACCGAATTATAAACAAAGTCCGCTCTCCCGGACGAATCCATAAGCGCAATTGCTTTTTGATATTCTGCATAAGCGCTATCCATATTTGAGATTCTATAAAATAGTAGACCTAAATAGAGATGGGCGTTCATGTTACCTGGGAAAATACGGGCAAGCTTTTGTAAATATGGAATTCCCTTTCCCGGCTCATTGTTGTCTTCATAGATATTGGCTAAAGTTAAATAGGGTTTTGAATTGAGAGAGTCATATTTTGTTGCAATAATACTTGCAGACTCAGCCGTTTTAAATGATTCTTCTGCAAATTGGGAATAGCTCAAGTTTCCCGTAGGCATCATATTCTCATAGTACTGTCTTGTTTGAACCTTACCAAGCTGTATATATTTTTGATATGGTACACTTATGTCTTTTTGAAAATGTTGAAGCCAGTAATTATCATCATCTCCTCCTACATTTACTGAATTATTAAATTCAAGGAAATTTTTGCTCTCAATTGCCAGGAGTTTTTTAGCTGCAGTAATATTTGTACTGTCAAGCTCAAGAGTCTTTTTGTATTCTCTTATAGCATCATCGATTGTTTCAAACTCCAGCCAACTATAATGATAAAGATCTTCCGCAAGTAAACCATAAAATAAATGATACTTTGGATTGTCCGGATCGAGTTTAATTGCATTTTTTATATGTTGACGGGAAAGATTCCATGTATAGTGGGAAGTATCGACTCTATATATTTTTGCGAGTTCATATTCTGCCGGCGCATTGTCTTCTTCATCAATAGATTTGTTGAAAAAATCTTTTGCCGCTTCAAAATCTTTTTTATTAACTGCAGTAATTCCCTTTTTATAAAAGTAATTCGAGAGCGTGTCATCCGTTTGGCTTAATAAAGAGACCAAAGGAAGTATTGAAAAGAAAAACAAAATATAGATATTTGTTTTCATTTAATTACCTCATGGATTGTAATATTTAGGTAACATGTTTGCTATTCCTTCCAAAGACCAAAAACCGTAAACATCACATGAAAACGGTTCAACAGCATAACCATATTTATCAAACTTTACATTTGGATGAGTTAATTTTATCCATGATATTTCAGTCGTTGAATAGTAATATGATTTATGCGCTACTTTCAAGTAGTAATTAAAATTCATCTCTATACCGCCATCATCTAATTTTTTAAATTCCGGGCGACCGGGAAGAGGCCATCTTTTACCGGTTAAAATTGGAATTTTGTCAAGTGAAACATCATAGTCCTCTTTGGATAGGTCATCATTAATTAAAGATCTGATAAAGTGAACAAAAGAATCATCATAAGCCTTCTTCCTATTTTTTATCCAATCTTCTTTTAAGTTCCCGGTAGGATCCTTTAGCTCAGTGTAATATGAATTTTCTAGATATTTAGTCCTATGATATTTTTCATTCCAATTAAAGTAGGTTAGGCTGCAAAGTATTTTATACCCCAATGCATTATTAATTATAATAATAGGTTGAGAAGCATCAGCACTTAATCCGCTTGTATCGTTTTTTGTTAAATTTATTACTTCCGGGTTTACAATTTTACAATCGGAAGCAAAAGGGCTGTCACCTAAAAAATATTCTTTAAATTCTTCCAAATTCTTTTTCCATTCTTTAGGCACTGCAGCAGTAACAACAACATTTCTTAATTCGTAACTTAATTCTGTCAAATTAAATTGAAGGTACTCTAACATTCCTTCTTTTAAATGTATAATCAACGATTGCGATTTATATCCAACAATAGAAGCAACAATTTTGTGACTGCCTGAAGGAACATTACTAATTTTATATAAGCCTGATTTGTCGGTCGTAGAACCACGTGTTGTACCTGAAATATATACGTTTACATTTTCCAGCGGTTCACCGGTTGATCTGGAAGTCACTTTACCTTCAATATTGCAAGTGTATTGAGCAAATAAAAAATTGCTGCTTAAAAAACATAACAGAACGAGTTGTTTGATCATAATATTTTAGTATACGATTATTAAACAAATTAATGTTTTAAATATTTGTCTAAATTGTAAAACACTATTGATAAAACCGCTTGATATTTTTAATATTTATTTGAAGTCATTTAGAAATAACCTTTACCGTCCTTAGAAAGTTGATTGCCCATAGCATAATCAAACATGATGGTTTGAACATTGTTAATAAGTTACGTTTTAATTTAAATTTTTATTTAATAATACTCAATCCAACGTTTATGGTTTGTTGAAATCAAGTAGTAAATTGCAGGAGATTTTAATTCATCAAATTCACTAAGAATTCTTAGATGTTTTCTCTCACCAATATAAGCTTTGTCAATCCAGTTACTTAATTCAACAGATTTAAAATCTTCGTAATTATCCTCAATTGGGAAAATATTTTAACAGATTTTCCTCTCACCATTTTCCGTTATTAGATTTAATCAATATTTCTTAAATACGACCCATTTAATTAACTAATTAAATTCCTTCTGTCTTAGGTTCCCAAAATAAGGATATTATTCCTTTCTTTGTACCTTTTTCTACTATCCGCTTTATCAACCCTAAGCTAATTATTTCGCCGTATGGTATTTTTCATACCATATTTTCCATGTAATACGGGCTGCATATTTTTTAATTATTTTTTCCAAATAAGTTTCAAGTGTTCTGTAACTAACACTTCTATACATAAGACCCAGCTGTCACGGACCATTCCGTGACAGGAATGTGTTGGTATTTATTGAAAAATAAACCATGTTTTGGAATGGACTACGTCAGCCAAGCATAGTTATTTCTGTTGCAGGACAATAGTTACTTTTAACTGAGACAGATTATCAGCTGCCTAAATAAAATATTCTGGAATTATGGTTATAAATATCAACCGGTTAATTATTTTACAAAAAATATATTCTATTAAAATAAAGAAGTCATCTCAGCCAAACTCTTTTCACCCTGTCATATTATTTAACTCATAAAATATCATCAGTGTATTCATAATATCTAACGACAATTTACTTTTTTTATTTTTTAATTCTCTATAGGTTCCTCAAATTAAATCGATATTTCCGCTCCAAACTTCAGAAAATCAACTTGCTCTCTTATAACAATATCGAATTCTTTATCTGTTCAATGAAATATTTGGAAAATGAATACTGATATGATAAACTGAAATTCCAAATTAACTATTTATAATTTGCTGAGAATAAGACAGAAAAAGGATTTTTAATTTTTACTGTTTTTATTTCAGAAGAAATTAATCCACTATAATCACAGAGGAATCCTGTTCCATTATCATTTTTTAAATAATATGAAACCAGTAACCTAATTATAAATTATTTACCGGCTTTGAGTGTACTCCGAATGTAATTTCGGAATTAAAAACATTGGTTTTCTTTTTTGTATTGTCAATCATTCTTTCATAACTCATGTATTCATGCGACATCTCAAGCGACAATTTGATAATGGGAACAACTTTAACCTGAATTTGGTGAAATGTATAACTGATTAATGAATGAGAAATAATATCTAACAAATTAATTTCAATATCTATTGTAAAAGAAAAGCTTTTCTTAATGGTTTTTTCCCAAGACCCGAGAAATAATTTCTCCCTGTCTTAGGATCCGGATAATTAGAAAATCCTGATATTGGGTAAGCTAAAGCATAAACAGAATCCCCTAAATTGAAACCATTATTTAAAAAATCATCATTTCTCATGTAAGTTAAGAAATCCAATTTATTAGCAAACACCCCTGCTGCACATAATGTTAAATAGTCGGCAGGATCAGGCGAAACATTTTTATGACCAAAGAAAATTACAATACCTCTATAATAATTTTGTGAATCGGGAACAGTTCCGCTTATTTTATATTCGGAGTAGTAATTTGTATCAATTGAAATATCAAAAGTGGATAGAGTGAGAGTAGTAAGTTCATACAAATATATGGTTGGATAATAAGCTTTTCCTCCGCCGGAAAATTCCTTTGAAACCATTTTGTAGATACAAAATCCTTCTTTACTGAATACTATATTATAAATACCGGGCGGGACGTCTTCAATAGTATATCTGCCGGAACTATCCGTTATAGCGAAGTGGTTTGTACCTTCGACCTGTACCTTCGCTCCGGTAAAGTTACTGTAAAACGAACGATTTTCATGATAAAGTTTAACAAAGCCACAAATGCTGCCGGTTGGTAAAAAGGATGTTGAATTATCGCTGCAACTTATGAAAGTCAACGAAAGAATAAATAGAAATAAAAAATATTTACCCATTATGAAACCCCTCTGAAAAATATATTTTTGTAAAATTACAAATTATTATTTTAAATTGAAATTGAATTAAATAAATTAATTCAATGTCTCTGTCTCAGTTTCCGGCGTAAATTAGTTACTGAGATTAATATACTACTAATTCTTGTTTTTTAATTTTCTGTAATCTTCATGTCTGTGAAAATAATAAGGTAATAAGATCCTATTTTGTTATGGATGTTTTGTTACTAAAGTTAAATATGAAAATAAGTTTTTATGTTTCTAATTTTTATTTTTTAAATATTGCGAATTCAATCGCAGGATTTAGCTGAATTATGAGATTTGAACAGAAAATATTGATAATTATTTTAAAAATGTCTTTGCTTTATGAAGGAATAAATTGCAGATAAATTATTAGACGGCGGAATTAATTTGATGGAAACGACGGAATAAGCATTTCTCTATTTCCGTCTAAAATCAATTGAAATGAAAATTAAAAATCGAAATCTTATTAGAATAAATTTATTTTAATACAAATATTCTTTTACAAAAATCATACGGATTAGTAAGACATTTCGCTTACTTCAATAATTTCTGCTTCCGGATCTTCTTTCCTTAAATAATCAACTAATTCTATATTAAAGAATTTTTGATGTGTCTCTTCGTAACACTTCAGCAGTTTTTCAATTTCAGAATAAGGAAGTGAACTTTTGATAAAGTCGAATTTCTCTTTGTCATCATAAATACGGTAATAATAAAATTTTTTACCTTCCATTACTTTAATCCTTTAAATTATATTTTAAATTAGAATTTCGTCTGCATGCAGAATATCGGAAAATAATTCATCCTTAATCGATTCGGCATTTTTCTTTGCATTGGCAAATGAATTAATAATATACCTGTTTGCAATAAAAATTTTCCTCGGTTCTTTCGAAGCTTCATCAAGTAAAAGATAACCGATGTACATATAGCTGTATAAATCCACCAAATCTTTTGCAGCCACATCCTGAAAAGCAACATCTTTTTTATCGAGTACGTATTTTAAACAATCTTTAAATATTTCCCGAATTTCGATTAAATGATTTACCAAATTGGACAACCCTCCCTTGTAAGATTTTTTCTCCTTTTCCTCAAAGTACTCACCTAAAATATCATTTATAACTCCGCCCGATGCGGCAACAATCTGCATTTGAGAAGTTCCTTCATAAATATTTGTTATGCGTGCATCACGGGCTAACCGTTCGACTTTAAATTCTTTCATATAGCCCGTACCGCCATGAATCTGAAGTGCATCATAAGTAATTTTATTTGCAGATTCTGTTAAAACATATTTCGTAATAGGAGTTAAAAGGTTTGCTAATTTTGTTGCCTGTTTTAATTTTATATTTTCTTCGGCAGTTGATTTACTTTCAGCTTTTAATTTTTCAATCAACTCTTCCAATTTTTCTTTGACGTCGACACTTTTAGCAGCAGCATAAAATAAAGAGCGATTGCTTTCAAGCATAACTCTCATATCGATAAGCATGTTTGAAACAACAGGGATATTATAGATTGGTTTGCCGAATTGTTCCCGTTCTCTCGCATATTTAACAGCTTCTTCATAAGCGGCTTGTGAAATTCCCAACGCTTGCGCAGATACTCCCATTCTTGCACGGAACATCAAATCGAAAACATATTTTATTAAACCGAATCTACGGGTACCTATGAGCTGCGCAGGAGTATCATTAAACTGCAACTCACATGTTGGAGAGCCGTGAATTCCGAGTTTATTTTCAATTCTTCTAACTTTTACGGTTTCATCTCCATAACAGGCAAACAAGCTTAATCCTCTGCCGTCCTTAGTTCCGGCTTCACTGCGGGCTAAAACCAAAAGTACATTTCCGTTTCCGTTGGTTATAAATCTTTTCACTCCTCTTAAAAACCATTTCCCTTTTTCATCCTGATAAGCATGAAGCTTAACTGCTTGTAAATCAGAGCCTGCATCCGGTTCGGTTAACGCCATAGCACCGGTATATTCTCCAGTACTAAATTTTGGCAGAAATTCCAAACGCTGATCTTCATTACCGAATTTTTTAATAGTATCGGCGATATCCTGCAGACCAAAAATATTCATTATGGAAGCATCGGCCCTTGATACAATTTCGATTGCCATTACATAGATTGTAAAAGGAAAATTAAGCCCGCCGTATAAACGCGGAAGAATCATTCCTCTTAAATCTGCCTGTGCCAGCCTATTGAGGCTTTCTGCCGTACCTTTTGCATACTCTACCTTGCCGTTTTTAAAAGATGCTCCATCATGATCAACATCAACGGCACGCGAAGCAATGTAATTTCCGGCAATATCGCCTGTAATTTCAAGTACTTTCCTGTAATTTTCGATTGCATCTTCGTAATCAACCGGAGCATATTTAAATTGTGATGATTGCTTATAATCGTCTTCGGCGATTTTTACAACTTCCTTTAAATCAAGATTGTTGAATTGAAACACGAGGTCCCGGTTGTCTGTAAAATAGTTAGGCATAATTTTCTTACTTTAATTTATTTTTATATGCATCAATAAAAGATGGTATTACTTCCATCGCATTACCTACAACGCCGTAATGGCTGATGTCAAAAATCGGTGCATCAGGGTCTGAATTGATTGCAATTATTTTATTTGAATCCTGCATTCCCGCTCTGTGCTGAATTGCGCCGGAAATACCAATTGCGATATATAATTTCGGACGGACAGTAACACCTGTTTGTCCAACCTGCCTTTCCTGCGGAACAAATCCTGCATCAACTGCAGCCCTGCTTCCTGCAACCTCGCCTCCGATAACCTGTGCGAGTTCATGAATAAGCTTAAAATTTTCTTTTGATCCCAAACCGTAACCACCGGAAACAATTATTTGTGCGGCTTTCAAATTAACTTTATTTTCTTCCCTATGCTGCTCGATAATTTTAATTAACTCATCCGTATCATTAGGAATAAAAGGTATTTCTTTAATCTTAACCGCATTAGGTTCATTCAGCCTCGTCATTTCCATAACACCCTCGCGAACCGTAGCCATTTGAATCGGGTTATCGGGAGTTATTATCGTTGCAATTATATTACCGCCGAATGCCGGGCGGATTTGTAATAAAATATTTTCGTAATCTTTCTTTAAATATTTTACGTTTGATATTTGCAGATCAGTACAGTCTGCCGTTAAACCGCTTTTAGTATTTGAGGCAACTCTCGGTGCTAAATCCCTTCCGATAACAGTAGCGCCGAATAGAACAATACGCGGCGAATGTTTTCGGACAAGATCATTTAATACCCGGCTGTATGGAAGTGTTCTGAAATGTGCTAATTCCTGATGATCTATCAGATAAGCTTCATCGGTTCCATAATAAAAAGTTTCTTGAGCTATATCAGCAACATTATGACCGATAACCACGGCCTTTAAAGATCCTTTCATCGCATCAGCGAGCTTGCGTCCCTTGCACAAAAGCTCGAAACTTACGTATGCAGGCTTGCCGTCTCTCTGCTCTATAAAAACCCAGACTTCTTTTGAATTTTGATTCATACTCTCCTATCCGAAAAGGTGATCTTCCATTAATAAATCGACTAATTGTTTCATGCCGGTTTTTGTAGGTTCAATTTTTATATGATTCCCTCCAGCAAGAACAACAGATTCCACTTTATGAACTTTTGTCGGTGAACCTTTCACTCCGCATCTGTCTTCTGCAAGCTTTAAATCATCAAAAGTTAATGTATTTATAAATAACGATTCAGATGTGTACTCAAGAATTAATTTATCCGTATAAAGAAGTGAGTTCCCTTCCGCCATTTTTTCAATTTCCATTAAAGATTTTGCATTTTTATATGCCATAACTTTTTTGGCAGAAAACGGCCTTGGATCAACTGCACCTTTTAAAACGGTAATCAAGACCGGTATTGAGCTTTCCAAAACTTCAAATCCGCCGTCTATTTTTCTTTTTATCTGAATTTTATCTTTTGTCAGAGAGATAATTTCTTCAGCATAAGTTATTTGAGGAAGGTTGAGTTTTTCCGCTGTCTGCGGGCCAACCTGGGCAGTATCGCCGTCAATAGCCTGACGCCCGGCAAATATAAAATGGTAGTTTCCTATTTTATTTATCGCTTCACTTAAAACATAAGAGGTAGCTAAAGTATCGGCACCGGCAAATTTTCTATCGCTGATTAAATAAACATCATCCGCTCCCATATATAGGCATTCCCGAAGAATATCGGAAGCTCGAGGCGGACCCATTGTAATTGCGGTTACCTTTCCGCCGTATTTATCTTTTATTTGAAGTGCAAATTCCAGCGAAACTTTATCTTCGAAATTAAATATTGCAGGCAGCTTTGAGCGGTTGACGGTTCCGTCATCTTTCATCACTTTACCGGAAATATTTGCCGTATCAGGGACCTGCTTTACTAAGACTATTGAATTGTACATTAATCCTCTAATGATTCATCAATTTAATGACACGCTTTTTATATCATAAAAATACGATTTTCGCCTTTAAACAAACAATATTCCACAAAATATTTTCCTATTAACACGCATTTTTAAGCTGTTTTTGATACATCCAAATTTGAGATTTTCATTTGAGAGAATGGCAGTTTTTTATGATTCCAATAAGTGAGAAGGAAATCCAATACCTCAATAAAGTATAATGTTATCTCTTATCAACTTAATATTTTCAAAAAGGCTAAGAAAGATGAGCTTTAATTGAACCACATTCTGTCATTAAATTCAAATTTAACCTGCTGAAATTCGAAAAACCGACCGCACCTGTTTCGTTTCTATTATTAGTATTTATTATCTTTCAATTAAAGAAAGTCACTCAATTATTTTGTAAATTATATTTATTCTGCAGCAGGATAGCCGGTACAAAACAGCTTCCTGGCGCGTTTGGATGAATGACAAGCTCCGGGTAAAAACAAGCGAAATCTTCTTATCTTACATTATAGAAGATAAGCTCATAATATTTTTGCTTTTTTGACGCTTGAAATTCCGCTGCCATCTTAGAGATATTAAATTGGCAAATCCAAATATATTTGTCTATTTTATAAAAGTTTTCTAATTGATTATAATAAAAGGGAAAGCATTTCTGCTTTCCCTTTTATTTTGATTTTTTTTATCGCACCACTATTTAATATTACGACATTTGTCGCTATTTGAGCAGCAACATTTTTTTAACTTCACTATACTCCCCAGTTGTTAATTTATAAAAATAAATTCCACTCGGAAAATTACTTCCGTTAAACTCTACATGATAAACACCAGGCTGCTTTACTTCATTAACAAGTGTCGCAACTTCCCTTCCCAAATTATCGTAAACCTTTAAACTTACAAATCCGAAATCCGAAATCCGAAATCCGATTTTGGTTGCAGGATTGAATGGATTCGGATAATTTTGAGCCAGTTCAAATTTTACCGGTGCTATATATACTTTTATTTCATTTGAATATTTATATGTACCGTCAAAGTCTACCTGTTTTAATCTATATAAATAAGTTCCTGCATTCAAATTCTTGTCGATGAAAGAATAATTATGAATTTTCGTTGATGTTCCAAATCCATTTACACTGCCGACAATAAAAAAGCCTTTACCGGAATTTCTTTGAACTTCAAACAGATGATTATTTGTTTCAGTTGCCGTTGACCATTTTAGCATTACTATATTTCCGTTTGTAGAAGCTGAAAAATCCTGAAGCTCAACCGGAACAACAGTTTCACCTTCTTGAACCGAAAGAATTTGATTAGTACTTACATTGTAGAACTTATCGATAATGCCGCTTGGCCATTTTATTTTTAAAGAATCTACTGATTGTGTATTGCCAAATCCGAAATGAGCAATTAAAGAATTCTCGCTTGATGTTCCGCCGCCTGTTTCGGAAGAAATATCTCTTGTCTGCATAACATTCTGCCCATTAATCGAAGCGTATGCCGTAACAACAGCTCCAATACCGAAACGATTTGATTGTACGCCTTCGCATTTTACACCGAGCCAGTTATTACCGTTTCCGTTATTTTTAAATAAACGGTTATTTCCGCCAAAATAATTATTCACAGCAATAAAGAGATCAAGATCACCGTCGTTGTCAAAATCAGCCCAGCTATCTCCTTCGTTATAGTTGCCGTTTGTTACAATCGTTCCAGTAGTAACTTGTGTAAAGTTTCCGGTTCCGTCATTTAATAGTAGTAGATTATTACCATCATACGCACTGACAAAAATATCCAGGTCACCATCATTATCAACATCGATCATTCCGCTTCCGCCTGCAGTGTTAATACCAGCATGAGGAACATTGGTGACTCTTGTAAATGTTCCATCGCCATTATTGTGATAGAGATAAACATTAAAATTAGTGTAAGTTAGAACTCCGGGTACCGTCAGAATATCGAGATAACCATCATTATCATAATCTCCCCAGGTAACTGAATTAAAATGTTCTAAATCCGATACACACGGATCTCCTGTAATTTTGGTAAATGTTCCATCACCGTTATTATGAAACAATGAATTATAATCCGGTCCCGAATTAGCAACATAAAGATCAAGGTAACCGTCATTATCATAATCACCCCAGGCACAGGCGCTTGAGTTTTTATTTTCAGTTGCAATCGATCCGGTTGTTATCCTTGTGAAGGTTCCATCTCCGTTATTATGATAAAGGAAATTAGCACTGGTACGATTACACACATATAAATCAAGAAATCCGTCATTATCGTAATCGCCCCAGGCAGGACAGGTGGAACTTCCTCCATCCGTTACAATAGAACCGGTAGTTATCTTTGTAAAAGTTCCGTCTCCATTATTGTGATATAAGAAATTATTTTCATTATAATTGCATACAAACAGATCAAGATTTCCATCATTGTCGTAATCGCCCCAACTGCAGCCGTATGAACTGCCGCCGTCGTTTACAATAACGCCGGTAATTATTTTTTCAAAAGTTCCGTCGCCAAGATTTCTGTAAAGGAAATTATTATTACTTCCGCTTTGATTGTTAACAACAAACAGATCTTCATTGCCGTCATTATCATAATCACCCCATGCACAGCCGTAGTTCCATCCGCCGTCATTCACTATTGCACCTTGAGTTTCCAATTCAAAGGTTTGAGAATAATTATTTATAGGAAACAACAGAAGAGAAAAAATTAAAATGAAAAGGACATTTGTTTTTCTGAAAGCTAAAAAATCGGAAACTATGCGAAAACCTGTATAATTACACATATTACTCCTCCTTAGTTTATTTAGAATTTTAAATAATCGGAAGCAAGGTTGCTTAGCCTTCTCCACCTTCAATTCAAGCCATCTCCCCCAAACCCAAAAACAGATACATAATTTGCAGTTGTTAATATAATATCGATAGATAAGTTATTTATTTATTTATTAATTCACAATACAAAATTTATAATTAAAATTAAACTATAATTTATTTCTTTTTGACAGAAGCATTTTCTTGCCTGGAAGTTATTAATTTAACATTCCCCGCTTCGTGAATGAGCGAATCGATAGTTTGGATTGGCATAATTGCATCAATACAATTCGGTTTAAAATGCTCTAACAAGTCAGCGTTTTTCGGTGTTAAGAATTTTTTTATATAATCTTTCATATTTTTTGCCAGCATTCCCGGAAAATCTAAAAATAAAACCCATGTGTTGTCATAAACTTCCGAGTAGTCAACATACAAAGTTCCTAATTTTTTATTACCCAGCCAATCTACACAAAACTCTATACCGCATCCTTCCAGCCAATCTGCATATATTGTATCTATTTTATGCGGCGCTTCTTTCGTGGTTTTATCCAAAACATTTTTCCTAAACTTAAACGGATATCGATAGGTTGAATCAAAGCTAAAATATTTAAATCTGCCGTAAGGATAAAAATCAGATACAGTCAAAGTTCTTTTCAGAAAAACCGTATCGAGAAAAACCGATCGACGGGTGAGGGTGTCAATTGCTGCATATCTCAGCACCGCCTTTATCGTACATACCTTTTTACTTGAATCTTCTTTTTGGTGATTTTTATCCAGCGCCATTCTGAATCTTACGGAGTATTGCGGAATATTTATACCCCAAGCTTTTCTCTTGTATTCTTTTGCCTGGTAATAATGCGGTCCGTATATAAGCGAATCTGCAGAACCATTTATTCCTAAAGTTGACCAGCAATGAACTCCTTTCCATGATGCAGCTTTACCATATTTATGTTTTACTCCAATTTTTGATAAGTTGGTTTGATTCTCCTCTGCCTGCCATTTCGAATAATAGGCAGTTGCGTAACTATTAAGCCACCCGGCTTCAGTGTCGCTTAATGTTAATTGCTCCCGGTTTGATAAAAAATAGTTAATATTCTCCTGTGCCTTCCGATTTTTATTGTCCTCGGTACTACTGCTATCGGCGCTAAGTAATCCTCCTTTCTTCCCTTTTTTAGTAAGAGACGAATTAATTATTAACTTGTTTTCAGCTAATCTCTTTTGTGCATTTATTGAATGTGAGTATGCCATAACCAAAAAAAGAACTAATACAATGTTTAATATTTGTGATAATTTTTGTTTCATATTTTCTAATCCATACTTTAAAAATTATTTTAAAAGTATCATCTTCTTCACATCCGAAAATACGGGAATTCCTCTATTATTACTTACCATTATCTGGTAAATGTACACTCCACTTGCCAATGCGCTTAAATAAGCGGAAAAATTTCTTCCGGCCGTCGGACTTCCGGCTTCCGACTTCCGATCTCCGTACTCTACTTCATGATAGCCTGAACTTTGATAACTATTAACGAGAGTTTCAACAACCGCTCCCTTTATGTCATAAACATATAGCTTAACGTATCCGCTCTCTTTTAGTGTGTAACCTATTTTTGTTGTTGGATTAAATGGATTTGGATAGTTTTGATATAACCTATAATTCCTTATCACTATAG
>CAZKUR010000088.1:0-16524 GCA_964556005.1 uncultured Ignavibacteriaceae bacterium
ACTTTATTTGCAACGTTTTTAACACTATACATATCATGAGTCACAACGACCGAGGTTACATTTAATTTTTCGGATAACTCTTTTATAAGGTTGTCTATAGAATCAGACATAATCGGGTCGAGGCCTGTTGTGGGTTCATCATATAATATGTATTCTGGATTTGTGATTAATGCACGTGCAAGTCCCACTCGCTTTTTCATTCCTCCTGAGAGTTCTGCAGGTTTTAGTTTTTCGACTCCCGGTAAATCCACCAATTCAAGTTTTTCCCTTACCAATATATCTATTTGCTCTTTTGTAAATCCGTTCCCCGATTCGACAATAGGCAAAGAGACATTTTCTTCAACGGTCATCGAATCGAACAAAGCCGAACCTTGAAATAAGAAGCCGAATTTCTTTCTTATTTCGTATAACTCTTTTTCGTTCAACTCGGCAATGTTTTGATTTTCAACTTTTACATATCCCGAATCGGGAAATAAAAGTCCGACAATATGTTTTATTAGAACGCTTTTACCGCAGCCGCTTCTCCCTATAATAACGATTGTTTCTCCCTTATTTATTTCAAGATTAATTCCGTTCAATACAAGGTTGCTGCCGAAACTTTTATGTAGATTTTTTATTTCAATCATATTACAAATTTAAGCAGTTTAAACTAAATTATTTACTGATATTGTTCTGTTCCCAATGTTTCTTTACATTTGTTTCTATATAGCTGTCACAGCTTGACCCACAAAGATATTTTTAGGGCAGAACGCTGCTGACCTATTGAGTAATTTAATTATAATAGCGGCGAAAATATTTTCGATTAGAGGCAAGTAAAAAGGTGACTTTTAAGCCTTTAATTACGAATTTTGATTAAGAGAACTCAAATAATTTAAGAGGGAGCTATGAAGAAGATTCTTTTCATTTTGTTATTTTCAGTTGTCACTCTTAAACCTCAATCTCAGTTTCCTTCCTATCACTACTCAAATCAATTTGATTTGACTTCTCCCGGAGCTATGAGATACGGGCTTTACGGATATGTTAATCCTGCAATATTATCAACGCTGGATCAGTTCGATTTGCTTTTTACTTTTTCGGACGAAAACGGCAAGTGGAATGATTTCGGAAATTGGGGAATTTTTACTGCTGTGCCGCATTTGGGATTCGGAGCAATTCATCAGAAATTTTTAACTGGTTCCATTACAGATTATAAATTATCCACAGGCTTCGGTAGTAAAAGTTTTAGTCTAGGGCTAGGATACGGCTGGTCGGGAGGAAATCTTAGCGATTCGCTACGAAAAAATCTTTTTACATTCGGCGCTTTGTACAGACCGATCAAATATTTATCAATCGGGTTTGTTGGAAATGTTCCTACGGCAGAAAACGGGGAAGGAGCATTCGACGCTGCAGTTCGTCCTTTTGGAGATGAAAAGCTTTCTCTATTCGGTGATTATGTATTTCGAAATAACAGGGATCCGAACGATATTAAATGGAGTGCCGGTGCCTCAATAGAGGCTTTACCCGGCATCAGGATTGTCGGTAGATATTTCGATACAAAATTTTTCACTGCGGGAATTGAATTGAGCCTGGGTAATTTAGGCTTGTTCACAAATTCAAACTTTAATAAAAGCGGAGATCATCAGTATAACATTTACGGAATAAGAGTCGGGGGATATGACCGGAATATTTTCCCGAAGATTTTCACTCATAAAAATTACGTCGATATAAATCTTAACGGAACAACAAAATATCAGAAATATAGATTTTTTGATAACTCGAAGACGTTGAAAGAAATTCTCGATCAAATTGATGCTGCGAAGAATGATCCTACCGTTTCGGGCATCGCAATAAATACTTCGGGAATGTCCATCAATAAAGAATTTTTGTGGGAACTGAGGGAAAAACTATCCTCCTTCAAATCAGCAGGAAAACATGTTGTAATATTTATCGACAACGGAGGCATCGATACTTATACATTTGCCTCTGTCGCAGATAAAATTGTAATGGACCCGATCGGAAATATTACGCTTGGCGGATTTTTATGGGGAAGAAATTATTATAAAGGAACGCTGGAAAAATTAGGGATAGGATTTCACGAGTGGAGATATTTTAGATTCAAATCTGCTATGGAAGCATTTTCACATGACAGCATGAGCCAGGCAGATAAAATACAACTGCAGGCTATGGTTGATGAATATTATAAAACTGCAAAAGACGAAATTTGTAAAAGCAGGAATATTAAACCTGATAAATTTGATGACATGGTAAATAACCATCCGATGTTTTTGGCAAAAGAAGCGCTCAAAGATGGGCTTGTCGATACATTGGGCAGATGGGACGAGGTTCAAGAAATTGTGAACAAATTGGAAAACACCGATCAGAAATTTATCTCTGCCGGACAACTGCCTGAGTTTCATTTACCCGGAGATAATTATTGGGGAGAGAAGCCGGAGATCGCAGTAATTTATGCAATCGGGGAATGTGCAATGGATAACGGTATTAATGCAAGAACTCTTGTCAACTATGTTAAAAGCGCTCGTGAAAATTCAAACGTTAAAGCAATTGTTTTAAGAGTTGATTCTCCCGGCGGAGATGCATTAGCTTCGGATTTGATTGCGGCGGAACTTAAAAAATGCAGAGGCAAAAAGCCTGTTATCGTCAGTCAGGGATTCGTTGCCGGATCCGGAGGTTATTGGCTCTCAATGTATGCCGATACAATTGTTGCTGCTCCTACTACCATTACAGGTTCTATCGGAGTAATCGGCGGGTGGTTTTACAATAAAGATTTTAAACAAAAGCTTGGTGTATCTACCGATTTTGTTAAAAAAGGCGAGCATGCGGATTTAGGATTCGGGACTTACATTCCACTAATCAATTATTCACTTCCTGATCGTGACTTGACTCCCGATGAACAAAAAATTGCAGAGAAAGATATCAAAACATATTATGAAGAATTCGTCGATAAAGTTGCCGACGGAAGGCATATGAATGTTGACAGCGTAAAAGAAATTGCACAGGGAAGAATCTGGTCGGGGCAAGCAGGATTGGAGAACGGATTGATTGATAAGCTTGGCGGACTTTCCGATGCAATAAATATTGCTGCTGCCAAAGCAGGATTGAAAGGAAAAGAATACAGCATTGTAGAATTGCCACCACAGCCGTTAATAAATTTAGGATTTTTTACTCCTTCGCTTTTCGGAATGAAATTGAGTACGGAAGAGGATCCGTTAATAAACGATTTAAAATTACGCATTGATAATAACGGCAAGCCTATGCCCATTCTTCCAATTGAGGATATGGAATTTATTTTGAGTAAATAATTTATAAAAAAGATGGCATCTTTCCGATGTGCATTGCTGCGGGGGAGGATGTCATCTTTGATTTAGAATTTTTTTGAGATTTCAATCAACTTTTCTCACATCCCCAATGTTTATTTTTCGCTTTGATTAAATGATAAAATAAATTTTAATGAGCATCTCACCAAAAGAATTACTTAAAAAATATTTTCAATTCGATTCTTTCAGAGGACTGCAGGAAGAAATAATAAACAGAATTGTAAATAAAGAAGGAAGCTGCCTGGTTCTAATGCCAACAGGCAGCGGGAAGTCGTTATGCTATCAAATTCCTGCACTTTACTTTGAAGGCGGGACGATAGTAATTAGTCCTTTAATTGCGTTAATGCAGGATCAGGTGGATGCATTAAGAAAGAAAAATATTCCGGCAAGCTTTATAAATTCTACGGTTTCCAAAAAACAAAAAGACGAACGTCTGGATGATTTTTTAAAGGGAAAATTGAAACTGCTGTATGTAACTCCGGAAAGGTTCAGGAAACCGGAATTTACAGAAAAAATAAAAGAAGCAAATATATCTCTTCTTGCAGTAGACGAAGCTCATTGTATTTCAGAATGGGGACATGACTTCAGGCCGGATTATTCCAGGGTAGGCGAATTCAGAAAAATGCTTGGCAATCCATTAACAATCGCTTTAACAGCAACGGCAACTGTTGAAGTTCAAGAAGATATTGTAGACAAATTAGGCTTAACAAAAGATGATGTCAAAATTTTTCACCAGGGAATACAAAGACCGAATTTATTTTTAGAGGCAAAAGAAATTTTCGACGAGAAAGAAAAACTTCCATTAATACTTTCGGTTATTAAAAATTATAACGGTGCAGGAATAATATACTTTGCCTTGATTCAAACTCTTGAAAAATACTCTCAGTTATTATCGGATAAAAAAATCGAACACGGTGTTTATCACGGGAAGCTTCCAGACAAGCAGCGTAAATTTATTCAAAGAGCATTTATGTCCGGCGAACAGCCTTTAATTTTAGCGACCAATGCTTTCGGTATGGGGATAGATAAACCCGATATTAGGTTTGTAATTCATGCCGAAGTTCCGTCATCAATTGAAGCTTACTACCAGGAAATCGGAAGAGCCGGGCGGGACGGAAAAAATTCACTTTGCTTAATGACATATCACCAGGAAGATTTATACACGCAGATGGATTTCATCAAGTGGTCGAATCCCGACGCAAATTTTTATTCTGCACTTTACGATCTTCTTAAAAGAGATACCGGACTGATAAACTCTTCAGGAATAGAATACTTGCGCGAGCATATGAATTTTAAAAACCGAAGGGACTTCCGTATTGAAACTGCGCTGAATATGTTGGATAGATATGGAGTCACCGAAGGCTCAATTGAGAATCAAAATCTTCAAGTAGAAAATGTACTTCCGAGTGAACTGCTTGATGAGGAACATATGGAGAATAAATTACTAAACGATAATAAAAAACTGCTTTCGGTCGTTCAATATTTCAGAAGTTTCTTTTGCAGGAGAGTTTTTATTTCGGATTATTTCGGTTTTAAAGACGAAAAACCCTGCGGGCATTGCGATAATTGCAAAAACATTTTGGATGAAAAAGAAAATAATTGATGCATGGAAAGCATTTTACTTCTAATATAAGTTTTTTGCTCTTTTTATTTTGTTTATTTTTACACCGCTTACTAACTCATGTTAAGCAAAAATCAGAGGTAACCTTTTTCCCATAAAATAAAATTAACAAACAGGATCGTTCAATATAAATTCTTGTTAATGCTAATTATAAAAAGCGGTTACTCTTTTTCAATTTTAATAAATTTAAAATTAGGTATGGCGATGAAACTTTATTTTTTATTAATATTTTCCTCACTATTGTTTTTAACAAGCTGCAATAAAAACAAAACAACCAATTCAACTTCCAATGCCGATGTAAAGGAAATAAGTATGTTAAAGCAAAAAATTGCTCAATTCGCTCCCGTGGAAATAAAATATGATGCTTCGATTTTAAATGCAAACCAAAGAAAAGCAATCGTATATCTTTGCCGTGCATCTAAGCTGATTGATTCAATTTATTTGAACCAGGTCTTTGCAGACAATGCAAAAATAAAAGCGAATTTAACGGCAGGCACCTCGGAACTCGATCAAGCTAAATTGGAATATTTTAATATAATGGGCTGCCCGTTCGATAGGATTGATCATAATAAGTCTTTTATCGACGATTACCACAAATACCCGGGCGCCAATTTTTATCCTACCGATATGACGAAAGATGAATTCAATAATTGGATTAAAGCGAATCCTTCGGATGAAAAATCTTTTACATCTGATTTTACAATGATAAGAAGAAAAGATGGTAAGCTGATTGCAATTCCTTACAGCGAGTTCTATAAAAAATGGCTTGATGAAGCCGCAGGCGATTTGCGAAAAGCTGCTGAATATTCAGATAACAGCTCTTTAAAAAGATACCTGCTATTGAGAGCAAAAGATTTTGAAACAAATAATTATTACGAAAGCGATCTTGCCTGGATGGATTTAAAGGATAATTTAATCGAGCCGGTAATTGGCCCTTATGAGGTTTATGAAGATGAATTATTTAATTACAAAGCGGCTTTCGAGAGTTTCATTACAATTAAAGATCCTGAAGAGAGCGCCAAATTGAAAAAGTTTGCAGGCTATATTTCCGATATTGAAAATCATCTTCCTATCCCGGATAAATATAAAAATAAAAAAAGAGGAATGGAGTCTCCGATTGTAGTAGCGAATGAAATTTATACCGGCGGCGAATCTCATTACGGAATACAAACTCTTGCATTCAATTTACCTAATGATGAAAGAGTCCGCGAAGCTAAAGGCTCAAAAAAAGTAATGCTGAAAAATGTGCACGAGGCAAAATTTAAAAAGCTGTTAAAACCGATTGCACAAATTGTATTATCTCCGGATCAATTACCTTACGTTTCATTCGAAGCATTTTTCGGTCATTCGTTAATGCATGAAATTTCTCACGGTGTCGGGCCGGGCACCATAACTGTCAACGGCAAAAAGACAACAGTTCAAAAAGAATTAAAGGAAACTTATTCTACACTGGAAGAATGCAAAGCCGATGTACTTGGAATGTATAATGATATTTTTATGATTGATAAAAAAGTTTATCCGAGAGAATTTGAAAAACAAGTTTATGTAACATTTCTTGCCGGGATTTTCAGAAGCATCAGATTCGGAATAAATGAAGCACACGGCGGCGGGAATGCAATCATCTATAATTACCTGCTTGAAAAGAGAGGATATAATTACGATGACAATTCCAAAAAAGTCAGCGTAAATTTTGAAAAGATCTATCCGGCGCTGAAAAGCCTTGCCGAAAAAATATTGACTATTCAGGCAACCGGGAACTATGACGAAGCAAAAGCTTTCATTACAAAGTACGCTTATATTTCTCCTTCAATGGAAACATTGAGAGCAAAGCTTGTGAATTTACCGGTAGATATAAAACCTATTTTTCAGATAGAAACAGAGTTGAGATAGAGCAAACAGATTGGTGAGGATTTCACTTTTTAATTAGAAATATTTTTTTATTTTACCTCCTACAATTTCCTTCGGAGGTAAAAATGAAAAGATTAGGTTTATTCCTTTTTGTTGCCGTATTTTCTATAGGTATGGCGTTCGGCAGCGGAGGGAACAAGAATGAACAGCATCAAGCTAATACCGGGATTAAGTGTCCTTATCTTCAACAAATGTCGCAGCAAAACTGCCAGGGCTGTCCGTTTTTAAAGGGAAATATTTCCTTGGAAGAAAGTTATTCCTGCCCGTTTTTAAAGCAATTTGTAGAAAAAAACAGCGAATGCCCTTACATTAAAGGTAAAACAAATGATGCTTCCAGGTGTCCGTATTTAAATGGAAAAATCGGAAGATATCTGGACCTTCAATTGATTAGCATTAAAGTGAAAAGCAGTTAACTATTTTTTACTGAATAAAAACAGCTATCATAATTTTTAAAAAAGTTAAAGAGGATAATTCTCATTAACCTCTAATAATATTATAAGTTTTCAGTGATAATTGTTTATAGTAAGAATAGTTTATCGTAGCATTGAGATAGGGCACTTTGAATATATCCCTGTTTGTTTGATAAAATAAATTAATATAATTTCGAATTAAGAGTTCTATGAAAATAATTTAGGATATAAGCGGGCAGAACTTTTACAAACCTTCTTCGTAATAAAAATTGTGTTATAATAGAAATTGAAAAAACGTGTTCCCCCACGTAACTGAAACAGCCGGTTATCTAATCGGCTGTTTTAGTTTTAAATTATCCTAAATAGACTTTAAGATTTTTACTGCTGACGGAATGCCGCAAACTTCTGATTGCTTTTTCTTTTATTTGTCGTACTCTTTCTCTTGTAAGATTTAATTCATGCCCGATCTCTTCAAGTGTTGCCGCCCTTTCGGAATCAATACCGAAATATAATTTGAGTACATTAGCTTCCCTGTCATTTAGAGTAGACAGCACTTCCTGAACTTCATTTCTTAACGACTCATGCATTAAGCTCATATCCGGAGAAGGCTGGTCGCGATCCGGTATTAGATCTTTGATATTCTGCTTTTCGTTTTCATGAGCCTTTACAGGCGCATCCATCGAGATATATTTCCTATAGTATTGCATGGTTTCTATTATATCATCTGTCTTCATATCGAGCTCTTTAGCTATTTCGGTTACGCTGGGTTTTCTTTCGTACATTTGCTCCAGCTTCGTGTAAGTTTTATTTACTTTATTAATGTTCCCGATTTGGTTTAAAGGCAGTCTCACTATTCTGCTTTGTTCGGCGATAGCCTGTAGTATCGATTGACGGATCCACCATACCGCATAAGAAATAAATTTAAATCCTCTTGTCTCATCGAATTTTTTTGCGGCCTTAATCAAACCGAGGTTGCCTTCGTTTATTAAATCGCCCAACGGCAAACCCTGGTTCTGATATTGTTTTGCAACGCTGACAACAAATCTTAAGTTTGCTTTTACTAATTTTTCCGCTGCAGCTTCATCGTTTTTTTTAATTTTCTTTGCCAGCTTAATTTCTTCATCGGCATCCAATAAATCCACTTTACCGATTTCGTTAAAATATTTATCTAAAGATTTACTTTCTCTATTTGTGAATTGCTTTGTAATTTTCACAGGCGGCTCCTTTTAAATGATTCGTCATATCATTTTCTACGTCCTTGTAAATTAAAAATTTTGGAATAATAGTCTAATTTATACTGATGATAATTATCACACGATGATTTATTTCCATTGATAGAAAACTCTGATTAAATAAGTCACCGGATATGAAATTAGGCAATCAGAATAGGGAGCTTTTTATGGCGGATATTTTAATTTCGAAATCCAAGATTTTAAAAATTTATCGATTTGGCCTCTATAAAAATAAATTCAAAAATGCTGAATTTGTTATTATTTTGTGAAAAGGAATTGTTCAAAAACCGCAATAGAATTTTAAATTCATTCATTGATTACAGCAAATATTCTCAAAAGCAAGAATACTGCATTTGTAATAATTATAACGGTTGTCAATAGTGGTAAAGTTTTGTCGTAATTGCTTCTAATTAAAGTGATTTTTGCTTGGTATAATATTTGGCGAAATTGCCCCGATTATTGCGTTTTTCACATCTAAATACGAGAAAAAAATGGAAAGAAAAAAAGTAACTATCGATGGAAACGAAGCTGCAGCATATGTAGCCTTTCATACGAATGAAGTAATTGCAATCTACCCTATTACACCTTCATCCCCGATGGGAGAATGGTGCGACGCATGGGCAGCCGAAAATAAAAAGAATATTTGGGATATAATTCCCTCAGTTAGTGAATTACAAAGTGAAGGAGGAGCCTCAGGTTCCGTACATGGCGCATTGCAGACCGGTGCATTAACCTCTACATTTACGGCATCTCAGGGTCTTTTATTGATGATTCCCAACATGTACAAAATTGCTGGAGAATTAACTTCAACTGTATTTCATGTCTCTGCAAGATCAATTGCCGCACAGGCATTGTCGATTTTCGGCGATCATAACGATGTAATGACAACCCGATCTACAGGTTTCGCTCTTATCGCTTCAAACTCAATTCAGGAAGTAATGGACTTCGCCCTGATTTCACAAGCATCTACTTTGGAATCAAGAGTTCCGTTCCTTCATTTCTTCGATGGATTCAGAACTTCTCACGAAGTTCAGAAAATTGAACAGCTTTCCATCGAAGATATGAAAGCAATGATTGATGATGAATTGGTTTTAGCTCATAGAAAAAGAGCGCTGTCGCCCGATAATCCTGTATTAAGAGGTAGTTCTCAAAACCCGGATGTTTATTTCCAGGGAAGGGAATCCGTTAATCCCTATTACATTAACTGCCCCGGTATAGTTCAGAAACAGATGGATAAATTCGGAAAATTAACCGGCAGGCATTATCATCTTTTTGATTATATCGGCGCTCCGGATGCTGAGAGAATTATAATTTTGATGGGTTCCGGTGCCGAAACAGTGCATGAAACTGTTGAATATATGACCGGGAAAAATGAAAAAGTCGGCGTTGTTAAAGTTAGATTATACAGGCCGTTTTCGATTGAACATTTTATTAATGCTTTACCGAAAACAGTAAAAGAAATTGCAGTTTTAGATAGGACAAAAGAACCCGGCTCCGCAGGCGAACCTTTATACCTGGATGTTGTAAACGCAATATCGGAAAAATATATGGCAGGTGAATTACCGTTCGCCTTCCCGAAAATAGTTGGAGGACGTTACGGGCTTTCTTCCAAGGAATTTACGCCTTCAATGGTAAAAGCTGTTTTTGACGAGATTGGAAAAGATAAACCTAAAAATCATTTTACTATTGGAATAATAGACGATGTAACAAATACAAGCCTCGATTATGATCCTTCCTTCTCGGTTGAATCTCCAAAAACTTTCCGCGGAAAATTTTACGGTTTAGGTGCAGATGGAACAGTAGGCGCAAATAAAAATTCGATAAAAATTATCGGTGAAGGCACTGACAATTATGCGCAAGGATATTTTGTTTACGATTCGAAAAAATCGGGTTCGGGAACCATTTCACACTTAAGGTTCGGGCCGAAAGAAATAAAATCAACTTATTTAATAAATAAAGCAAACTTCATTGCATGCCACCAGCAGGTATTTCTTGAAAAAATGGATATGCTGAAAGATGCAGAACCAGGTGCAACATTTTTATTAAACACTTTAGTTCCGAAAGAAAGTGTTTGGGATTCTTTACCTGAAAAGGTTCAGAAAGATCTTATTGAAAAGAAAATGAAGCTTTTTGTTATCGATGCCTATAAAGTTGCACGGGAAACCGGTATGGGTGCAAGGATAAATACAATAATGCAGACCTGCTTCTTCGCAATTTCAAATATCTTTCCGAAAGAAGAAGCAATACAGCTTATTAAAAATGCCATTAAAAAAACTTATGGTGCAAAAGGCGATAAAATAGTTCAGATGAATTTTGCAGCCGTTGATCAAACATTGGAAAATTTATTTGAAGTAGAAGTCCAGGATAAAGCTACGAGCAAAATTCAGCTTCAGCCTACTGTTCCGGCAAACGCGCCTGATTTCGTTAAAGAGGTTACTGCTAAAATAATTGCAGGCGATGGAGATTTGCTGCCGGTAAGTAAAATGCCTTCCGACGGAACATTCCCTACAGGAACTACTCAGTGGGAAAAGAGAAATATTGCTCTTGAAGTTCCAACATGGGATGATGAAATCTGTATCCAGTGTAATAAATGCGTTATCGTTTGTCCGCATGCTACAATCAGGGCAAAGGTATTCGATGAAAAATATATGAAAGATGCGCCTTCAACATTCAAGGCTACGAAATTTCGAGCAAAGGATTATGGTGAAGGATTGCTTTATTCGCTTCAGGTAGCTGTTGAAGATTGTACAGGATGCGGAGTATGTGTCGATATATGTCCCGTGAAGAATAAAAAAGAAACAAAGCTCAAAGCTATCAACATGAAAGAGCAGTTGCCGCTGAGGGATCAGGAAAGAGTCAATTGGGACTTTTTCTTAACTCTTCCGGAATTAGACCGGACGAAAATTCCTGTTACTAAAGTTAAAGATTCACAATTTATGCAGCCGCTGTTTGAATTTTCCGGCGCCTGCTCGGGATGCGGTGAAACTCCTTATGTTAAGCTTGTTAGCCAGCTTTTCGGTGATAGAGCTGTAATTGCAAATGCAACCGGGTGTTCTTCAATTTATGGAGGCAATCTTCCGACAACTCCATGGACTAAAAATATTGAAGGCAGAGGACCTGCTTGGTCGAATTCTTTATTTGAAGATAATGCCGAATTCGGACTCGGTTTTAGGCTGGCTATTGATAAGCATTCAAATCAAGCTCAAGTATTGCTGAAGAAACTCTCAGCAGACGTAGGTGACCAGCTTGTAAACGAATTGCTTAGTGCGGATCAAAAAGATGAAGCCGGAATTTATGAACAAAGGCAACGAGTTGAAGTCCTTAAGAATAAATTGAATGAGATGTTGAAGAATTCATCGGGGGACAAACAAAGAGACGTAAAACACCTTTTAAGTTTGGCAGACTATCTCGTTAAAAAATCTGTTTGGATAATGGGAGGAGACGGATGGGCATACGACATCGGTTACGGCGGATTAGATCATGTTATTGCATCAGGCAAAAATGTAAATATTTTGGTTCTTGATACCGAAGTATATTCAAACACCGGCGGACAAATGTCGAAAGCAACACCGAGAGGAGCAGTTGCAAAATTTGCAGCAGCTGGTAAACCGCTTGCTAAAAAGGATCTTGGACTAATGGCAATGAGCTACGGAAATGTTTATGTAGCTAAAGTTGCCTTGGGTGCAAACGATACTCATACGTTGAGAGCCATCCTTGAAGCGGAAGCTTATGACGGTCCTTCGATGATTATCGCTTACAGCCAGTGTATCGCTCACGGCATTGATATGGAGACCGGTATGAGAAATCAAAAAGCCGCAGTCGATTCGGGATACTGGCAGCTTTACAGGTATAGTCCTGAAGAGGCAAAACTTGGAAAGAATCCGTTCAAGCTCGATTCAAAAGGATTGAAAATACCTTTGAAAGATTATGCTTACCTCGAAACGAGATATAAGATGTTAACAAAATCTCATCCAGAACTGGCTGCTAAATTAATGAAAGAAGCTCAGGAAGATGTAAATGAACGCTGGAGCTACTACGAAAAATTAGCCGGATTTTCCGGGAACGACAAAGATAAAGACGGTCCCAAAAGTTCGGAATAAATTAATTGAAGAATTTTAAATTGAAAAAAATAGGTTTATTATGGATTTAACAACTAATTATTTAGGACTGGAATTAATTAATCCGCTGGTCCCTTCAGCCGGGCCTCTATCGGAAGACATTTCTAATATTAAAGCCATGGAAGATGCCGGAGCTGCTGCAGTTGTCATTTATTCTTTGTTCGAAGAACAAATTGAACATGACTCGATGGAGTTATTTCAAAGAACAACAACTCACAAAGAAAGCTATGCGGAGGCTCTGGATTACTTACCGGAACCGTTTGATTTCAAATTGGGGCCCGAAGAATATCTTGAGCATATCAGGAAGGCAAAAGAAGCAGTTAACATTCCGGTTATTGCAAGCCTGAACGGCAAATCGATGGGCGGCTGGGTTGATTATGCCAAAAAAATTGAGCAGGCAGGCGCCAGTGCTTTGGAGTTAAATATTTATTTACTTGCAACCGATTTAAATAAGTCCGGGCAGGAAATAGAAAAAATTTATATCGATATTGTAAAAGGTGTTAAGTCGGTAGTAAACATTCCAATTGCCGTAAAGATGCATCCGTTTTTTAGTTCGACTGCGTGGATGGCAAATGAACTGACAAAAGCAGGTGCAGACGGTCTCGTTTTGTTTAACCGGTTTTATCAGCCGGATATAGATCTTGAAAGTCTTGAAGTAATTCCTAACGTCCTTTTAAGCACTTCTATGGATTCGAGATTGCCGCTTCGCTGGATCGCAATTTTATATAATAGAGTTAAAGCGGATTTAGCTGCAACAAGCGGTATTTATTCCGAACAGGATGTAATTAAAATGATTATGGCCGGTGCAAAAGCAACTCAAATGTTATCAAGCCTTCTGAAAAATGGGATAAACCATATTTCAACGGTTCTCGGCAAGATGAAGGAATGGATGGAGATAAATGAGTATGAGTCTGTTGAGCAGATGAGAGGCAGTATGAGCTATATGAACGTGAACGAGCCGGGCCAGTTTGAGCGCGCAAATTATATGAAGATTTTACATTCGTATAAAGGATAATAAAAGTTTCCTATCAGGCCATTGCCGGTTATGATTTGTAAGGGAGAGTAATTGATATTTGAATCCCAAGTTTTAATATGAATTAAGCAATCATAATCGACAATGGCTTACTTCTTTTCGATCAAATCAATTTTTATTTTGCATCATTTTAAATCATATTTTTATTTATCCTAGTTGATTAAATTTACAGTTTAATTTTGCAATCCAAAGGAAATCTATGGCAGCTTTTTTCGCAGTATTTCTAACACTTTATGCGGCGATTAACTATTACATTTTTATTAGAGGATGGCAAGCGATTTCGTCTATCCATATTTTAAAACCGTTTTACATAATAGTATTTTTATTATTTGCTGCTTCGTTCATAATAGCTAAATTTTTAGAATCATATCTGCCTCAGCAATTGTACGATTTTTTTCTACGCATAGGATCTTTTTGGTTTGCATTTATGTTGTATTTCTTTCTTGCAATTGTTTTTTTAGATTTGGTAAGGCTTATCAATTATTTCATTCCGTTTTTCCCGCAAACAATTACAAATAATTATGTTGTTGCAAAAGAGATAACCGCGCTTGCAGTATTTTTAATAAGCTTGATAATTATAATTGCAGGCTACGTAAACACAAGGACAATTTCAATAAATAATTTAACGATTGACCTGCCGAAGAAATCATCTTCATTGACTGAACTGAACGCCGTAGTTTTATCGGACATTCACATTTCTCCTATTAATGACGGGAATTTGTTGAATAAAATTGTTAAGAAAATTAATAGCCTAAATCCCGACGTTGTTTTAATCGTTGGAGATGTTGTGGATGATAGAAGCGATATATTAAATAGAGATAACATCGGGGATGAATTTCGAAATATAAAATCAAAGTATGGTACATTCGCATGCACAGGGAACCATGAATTTATAAATGGGATTAACAATACCGAAAAGTTTATTAACGATCATGGAATAAAATTATTAAGAGATGAATCCGAAAACATCGACAACGGTTTTGTTTTGATTTGCCGGGATGACCGGGCCAAGAAACAATTTACTGGTAAAGATAGAAAAAAATTATCCGACCTTGTCAAAACGATTGACAACAGCTTACCGTTAATATTAATGGATCATACACCGTTTGGCCTTGAAGAGGCAGAGCAGAATCAAATCGACTTTCAGCTTTCAGGGCATACACATTACGGACAGATGTTTCCATTAGGATATATAACAAATCTCGTATATGAAAAAAGCTGGGGTTATATTAGAAAAGGGAATACACAATATTACGTTAGCTGCGGAGTAGGAACCTGGGGGCCTCCCGTAAGAACAGGAAGCCCGTCGGAAATAATTAATTTGAAAATTAAATTCGTCGATTAAAATTCCAGCGTAACACCCAGTTTATATTGCCTGAAAGTTAACGGCGGTTCGCTGTTGAACGGCCAGTTCATTTTATCAAATCTTAGTTGGTAGATACCGTAAGCAAGTCCGTTTTTCAAAATAAAGAAAATAAAAGGTGTTGCCGCAGGCGAAGAATCGGAAATATTATCGATGAACCCATCAAGTAAACCCTGTGCCACCACTTCTATGATTGAACTGCCTGCCCACTTCCAGAATAAATGTCTTTGAAAGACAATAGATTTTTGGTAGCCGGCATCAATTGTAAGTAACGGAGTTATTTTAATCCTTGCCCCGCCTTCAAAACCGGTTCCGAATCTGAATGCATCATTAAACAAATCAAGCCTTTGCCTGTCAACGGGATTTATAACGCTGTCTAATAAATGAAACCGCGACCAATCGAGGGAATAAGTATAATAAAATATAAAGCCGCCTTTGGAACCTATCCTGTATCCGTAACCGTTTGAGAAGCCAAAACCAAATCTCCATGTGGAAGATTTTATATCGGTGTTTTGGGTTGTTGCTTTGGCAAGATCTGTGGATGTATTGTTTAAGTACACATAAGTGAAATGCTGCTTGATTAAGTTAGGCAGAGTGTAAACAGTTTTTTCAGAGGCGTAGCCAAGCTTTAATTCGAGAAGATTCGGATCGACAAATTGGTTTTTCAAATCCTTTAATCTGATTCTTGAAAAGCCGTAGTCAAAAGAAATAGTAGGTGATTTATGCTTATTTTTTTCAAAGAGTCCCATTTCCCATTTAAAGTTTTCCCAGTGATTGTGATTTATGGAGGTTGAATCTTCTCCTTCGTCCTGTGCATGAAGCACTACAACTGACGATACTAAAAAAAC
Organism: uncultured Ignavibacteriaceae bacterium; assembly: GCA_964556005.1. Lineage (GTDB taxonomy): Bacteria > Bacteroidota > Ignavibacteria > Ignavibacteriales > Ignavibacteriaceae > CAZKUR01. Next base: position 15,848 of record CAZKUR010000088.1, read on the forward strand.
TATAATTAAAAAATTTTTTTTATTAAACATTTTTTCTCCTAAAATGAATAACAAAGTTTGTTTTGGAGTTTGCAATTTGGATTTTGTCTAACAAACATTAGAGTCCCTTCTAAGGACATTTTTAAATCGCTTATTTATAGTAAAGAAAAAAACATAGTGAAAAAATAATAATTATATCCTTAATGAGTATTGTTTTAGGAAGTTCGGTTAAATAAAATGATTAACAGCATTAGGAAAAACGTGAGGCGTAAAAAGGGAGACGATAAACGCAAAAATGTACTTTGCTGTTAAGGCTGCTTAAAGACATCTGTACTTAATTTAGCGATTCAAACAAAAACTGCCACTGAATAATCCATGGTAGTTTTTCCAATTCATGATGAATTAAATTTATATTCAATTTGCTAACCTTCGAGGTTTGAGCCGTGTAAAACGAAAAGTAACCTCTCGCATAGTGATGGAGACTGTGTGAAAATATTGAATTGGTGGCTGACCAAAAAATCCGTCGACCTCATCAGGTCGACGAGACCTGACTGGTAATTTTGTCATCACGATCCCGACCTTAGTCGGGAGAAGTAATATCACTTTTGAATTAAAAACGAAAGATTGTCCGCCTTCGGTCGCTAGACTCTCGTTAGAGTCCCTAGACTCAAACGGACTCTACGAGCGAGATCTCGTCC